>JAJXZA010000130.1 GCA_021780285.1 Planctomycetota bacterium | reverse complement strand
CGCCGGTGCGGCGGTTCCAGGCCACGACAGTTTCCCGTTGATTGGTTATGGCCAGACCGGCGAGGCTGGCGGCGCTTAAACCATTTTGCTCGAGCGCCGCGGCGAACGTTTGACGACAATTTTCGACTATTTCAATCGGGTCGTGCTCTACCCAGCCCGGCTGAGGATACAGCTGGCGATGCGGCTTTTGGGCTTGCGCTACGGCTACCGCCTGATCAAAAATAATGCAGCGGCTGCTGGTGGTGCCCTGATCAATCACGGCGATGAGCGTTTTCATGGCGATATTGTACCAACCACCGCCACCGCGGCACCTTTGCGGCCCAACGCCATCGCACCGTTAACACTTTGACGGGCATTACCCTGACGCGCTTGCGCCCGCTACTTTTTTAACCGCCAGGGCAACTGACCGCGCGGGTTAAAGTTCAGCCGCGAATCGAGTTCTTTAAGCCAGGTTTTATCGGCATCGGAAAGGTTTTCAGGCAGTTGCAACACAATACGGCAAAGTTGATCGCCCCGACTGCCATCGCGCTTCACAACACCCTGGCCGCGAATTCGAAGTTTTTTGTCGGTGGTTATGCCAGCCGGTATTTTGAGTTCCGCACTGCCATCAAGGGTCGGAATGGCAACGGTTGCGCCATTGGCGGCTTCACCGGCCGAAATAGGCAGGTCGAGAACAATATCGTGGCCTTCGATTTTGAAATAAGGGTGCGGCTCTATGTGGGTGACAATAATTAAATCGCCCCGCGCATGGCCCATCAGCGAGGGCTGGCCCTTGCCCCGCACGCGAACCTTGGCGCCCTCATGCACGCCCGCGGGTATTTTAACACTCAGCGTTTCAGGCGAGGCGCTGGTGGCGCTGCTGAGGCGCAGTTCCAGCGTGGTGCCATGCACCGCCTGATCGAACGTGAGATTGACATGATGCGTTAAATCGGCTCCGGGCGGCTCGGCCTCGGTATTGGTGGTGGCCTGGGTAAACGGACTGCGACGTCCCCGGCGGTTTGCCCCGCCGCCGGTAAAGCGATTAAAGAGGTCTTCAAGGTCCACCTCGCCAAAATCAACGGTGGCACCGCCCGGCGTTTGCGTCGCATACCGAAAGCCTCCCGGATTGCGCCCGCCGCGGGCCGCTGCGGCGGCTGCGGCCGCCGCCGCTTCGGCCGCCGCCGACGAGCTTACGCCCGCATGACCGAACTGATCGTAAGCTTGGCGCTTTTTGGCATCGCTCAAAATGTCGTAGGCCTCTTGAGCTTCTTTAAAGCGAGCCTCGGCGGAGGCGTCGCTTTTATTCAAATCGGGATGGTATTTGCGGGCCAGCTTGCGGTAGGCACGCTTAATTTCATCGGCCGACGCACTGCGGCCAACCCCCAGCACCTGATAAAAATCTCGTTTATCGTTTGCCATAGCGTTTTGTTTTCCTTTTTTGTACCCGTTCACGGCTCCTTTGGCTGACTATTTTACCGGCAAGAATGGTCTTTGCGTCAAGCGGCCGCAACCGCGATTTATCGGATATTGGTATGACGCAGAATATATGCCGGCGGCTATGAACAAATACGCGGTTGCGGGTTGTTATGATACTCCAATTCGCTAGTGCTCTGTCACACCCAAAAATTAGGATTGATTGGTCGCAAACGCCCCAGCTGCAAGGAGCCAGCGGCGAAAACCGGGTCCGTAGACCCATTGAGCCGCTGCGACGCCGCAGATGGGGCGTTTGCGGCCAACCCTGCTGGCGGGGGCCAGGGGGCTGTATGCTTTGGCGCTCGTCGTCAATGTATGTTCCCATACACAATCCTCCTCGCTTCGCGCCTCCAACCCCTTGGCCCTCCGTCAATCCTAATTTCTGGGTGTGACAGAGCACTAGTGTTGGCCATGCAAGGCGGGCTGTTTGGCAAAGCGGCAATTGCAATCGCGGCCAAACATATTTATATTGAAGAAGATTCCTTTAGTTTAACGTCTTGAGGCGACGGTCAAAGGCGGCGTTAAAAGTTTGGGCTGGGTTGCGACGGGCATTTATCGGCGGAGGTTACATGTCCAATACGGTTGATATTGAATCGGTGTTGCGCGAACAGCGGTCGTTTGCGCCGCCGGCCAAGTTTGTCAAACACGCCCGCATTCACTCGCAGGCCGCTTACGACAAACTCTATCGGCAATCCATAGACCAGCCGGACCAGTTCTGGCGAACCCAGGCTGCGGAGCTTACCTGGGCCAAGGACTTCTCGAAGGTGCTGGATTGGTCCAACCCGCCGTTTGCCAAATGGTTTGTCGGCGGCAAATTGAATGTCAGCGTCAACTGCCTCGATCGGCACATTGCCGCCGGGCATGGCGACAAGCCCGCGATTTTGTGGGAAGGCGAACCCGGCGACAGCCGCAGCCTCAGCTACGCCGAGCTGCTGCGCGAAGTCTGCCGCTTTGCCAATGTGCTTAAGGGCCAGGGCATTAAAAGCGGCGACCGGGTAGCCATTTACATGCCCATGATTCCGGAAGCCGCGGTGGCCATGCTGGCCTGCACGCGCATCGGCGCGGTTCATACCGTGATTTTTGGAGGCTTTGCCGCCGAGGCCCTCGCCGACCGCATCAACGACGCCAAAGCGGTCGCGCTGATAACGGCCGATGGCGGTTGGCGCCGCGGTAAAATTGTTGAGCTTAAAACCAATGCCGATGCGGCACTGGCCAAAACGCCCTGTATCAAAACGTCCATTGTGGTGCGCCGCACCGGCCAGGAAGTGGCCATGCAGCCGGGGCGTGATCACTGGTATCACGAACTGATGCAGAACCCGGCCCATGGCGACAGTTGCCCCGCTGCGGAGCTCGACAGCGAGCATAACCTTTTTATCCTCTATACCAGCGGCACCACCGGCAAGCCCAAGGGCGTGGTGCATACCACGGCGGGCTATCTTTTGGGGGCTTACCTTACCTGCAAATATATCTTCGACCTGCAGCCGCAGGATATTTACTGGTGCACCGCCGACATCGGCTGGGTTACCGGCCATAGCTATATGGTCTATGGCCCCCTGGCCTGCGGCGCCAGCGTGGTCATGTACGAAGGCGCTCCGAACCAGCCCGATTTCGACCGCTTCTGGGAAATTATTGCCAAGTACAAAGTCAGCGTGTTTTATACCGCCCCCACCGCCATTCGGGCATTTGTGAAATGGGGCGAAGAATACCCCGCCAAGCATGATCTATCGAGCCTGCGACTGCTGGGAACGGTTGGGGAGCCTATTAATCCAGAGGCGTGGATGTGGTATCACCGCGTGATTGGCCGCGAGCACTGCCCCATTGTAGACACCTGGTGGCAAACTGAAACCGGCTCGATCATGTGCTCGCCCATGCCGGGCATTACCGCGGCTAAACCCGGCAGCTGCGCCATTCCCTTTTTTGGCGTGGACCTGGCCGTGGTGGATAAACAAGGCAACGAAGTGCCGCCCAACGCCGGCGGCTACCTGGTGATCCGCAAGCCCTGGCCGAGCATGCTGCGCACCGTTTACGGCGACGATGAACGCTTTAAGAAGCAGTACTGGAGCGAGTTCCCGAATTTTTATTTCACCGGCGACGGCGCCCGCCGCGATGCCGATGGCTACTTCTGGGTGATGGGCCGCGTGGATGATGTGGTCAATGTGGCGGGCCATCGCCTCGGCACCATGGAGGTCGAAAGCGCCCTGGTGGCCCACGCCAAGGTGGCCGAGGCGGCCGTTGTGGGCCGGCCCGATGAATTAAAGGGTCAGGCCCTGGCCGCGTTTGTCACTCTTAAAAGCGGCCACAACCCCGGAGAAGAACTCAAGCAGGAACTCAAGGCCTGGGTCACCAAAGAAATCGGCGCTATTGCCCGGCCCGATGAAATACGCTTCACCGAAACGCTGCCTAAAACGCGCTCAGGCAAAATCATGCGACGCCTGCTGCGCGATATTGCCGCCGGCAAAGAATCGCTCGGCGACACCAGCACGCTCGAAGATTACAGCGTGCTCGCCCGGCTGCGAAGCGATGAAGAATAGCCAGCCTGCGGGCGCCGCGCCGGGGTGAATAAGGTAAACCTGTATGCTCAAACCAGAAGCAACATTGGTATCGTTGCTCTCAACCTCGGGGCTGCTGATGCTGGCAATGGCGGCCTGTTCGCCTTCGCCTCACACCCCCGCCGCTTCCACACAGCCGCCCGAAACGCAGACCGCTTCGCCCGCCAAGCCAACCTGGGTGGCAGGCCCGTCAGCCCCGCTGCCGCAGGGCTTTCCGCCGCCAGGCCCGGTTGGGACCATCATCATCAAACATTACGGCCCATGCCGCATGGCGCTAACGACAAGTTCTTCGCAGCGGCAAGGCAATGGCTCGCTGTTTATGCCGTTGTTCAGGCACATAGAATCCAACCACATCGCCATGAGTTCGCCCGTGGTTATGACCTACCATGCCGTTGAGCCGCACAGCGCGGCTGCCGACGCCGGAACGCCCGCCGAAAAAATTAATTCAATGGCCTTTGTTTACCAAAGCACCCGCATTGGCCATGACGGCTCTTTCGGGCCGGTGCAGGTGAAGGACGTGCCCGCCATGACGGTAGCCAGCATCGGTGTGCGAGGGTCTTACACGGCCGGCCGCTTTGCCCGCGCCAAGGCCAAGCTCGACGCCTGGCTCGCCGCCCATGCCGCAGAATATCGGCAAGACGGCCCGGCTCGCTATCTCGGCTACAACAGCCCATTCGTGCTGCCGTTTTTGCGCTTTGGCGAAGTGCAGATTCCAGTTGAACCAATCGCCGCCGCAACTACAGAAACTAACAGCCACTAATTATTGCTGCTTCCATGGCACAACGGCCGTATTAAACGGCAGTGCGGGCAAGCCGGCTTTGTTCATCAGGTTGGGAACAGCAACATCGCTCCAGGCGAAACGAACAAACTTTGGATGCGGCACTTTGGGCGAAGAGACCACGATGCTGCGACCGACAACTTTGGCGTTTGCGGGGACGAATTTGCCGCCGGCTCCGGCAATTTCAAACCAGTTTAAGGCCTTGTCGTTACGCGACGCCAAGCCGCCATCAACGTGCGCAAACGAAATGATCGCCTGACCGGCGGTAAAGCGGACGGACTTAAACACTGGGCCAGAATAGATCAGATGACGCCTGGCGTAGGTTTTGGCAAGCGCAATCAAAGCCAGCCTGCGGGCGACATCCAGCTTATCTGCCGGGTGAATGTTATGCGTGTTGCCGATGTCCATGGTAGAGGCGATGCCGCTGTTGGGCAGTTGCAAGGCGGCTTGCTCTTCGCCGCGCCAGATGT
>JAJXZA010000121.1 GCA_021780285.1 Planctomycetota bacterium | reverse complement strand
CAAACCGTTACCTTCGGCTACGGCGCTACCGACGGCGACACCCCCTACCACGACACGGGCAAAGACTCGCGATCCATCAAGCTCTCCACCCATTGGAAGAAGTACACCTTTAACCTCGCGGGCAAAGACATGTCTCGAATCGTATCCGGCTTTTTCTGGTCGGCGGGCGCCAACAACGCCCCGTTTACCTTTTATCTTGATGGTATTGAATATCACTGAAACCTTTTTATGCAGGAGATCATTATGACCACACGCATGCAACACGCTCTGACCATTGTTTTCTCTATGGCATTGGCGCTTACGGCGATTCTTATGCCGACGATCTATTCCAATGCCCGCGCCGCAGATGCCGCCGCTGCCAAAGCGACTTTGCCGCTGGTTATATATTCTGATGGCCAGGCGACATCGGGTTACATTCCATCGGGCTGGATGGGCAACCCCAGCGCCATTAAGTACAACCCCAACTGCACCACGCATTTGCGAAATGGCGCAACCGCTTGCCTTAAGATTGCCTTTACCGCAAGCGACGGCTGGGGCGGCATCGCATGGCAGAACCCCGCGAACAACTGGGGCAAAATGCAGGGCGGTTTTGATCTTACCGGCGCTAAAAAGCTCGTCTTTTGGGCACGCGGAAAAACCGGCGGCGAGCAAATAACCTTCGGCTACGGCCTGATAGGCAAAAACCAGCCATTTCACGATAGTTCCAAGGGGGCCGTCAAAGTAACCCTCACCAAACACTGGAAAAAGTATTCCATCAGCCTTAAAGATAAGGATATGTCATCCATTGTTACGGGCTTTTTCTGGACGGCAGGAGCGAAAGGCTCACCATTCACTTTTTATCTTGATGGCGTTAAATATAATTGAATAGCTCACCCTGCGCCGGTTTGAGAGCTTTATTTTGCCGAGCCTAAATACCCGGCGAAGGCTGACGCTATTGCAACCGGGAAACTCGTACAAGGCGGGTATTTTAAATGCAATTTGCACCCCGATGGCAATTTCCGCCACGCGTCCGCCGGCTCGCGAGGGTTGGCGCACTGCTCTCTTCCGTGCTGATCCCAACCCTGGCTCGGGCGGCAAACCCCATCACCGGCGCGATGGTGCGCCGCGCCATTCGCGGCGGCGTGAGTTACTTATTGCAGCAGGAGCAGCCCAATACCTTTTGGGAGCGCGGCGCCACCGGCAGCGGCCCGGTGGGTACCTTCAGCGAAAAGGGCGGCGAAACCGCCCTGGTGGTACAAGCTTTGCTCGATGTGGGCCAAAGCCTCAAACTCAAGCGGCTGAGTATTTTTGGCCCGCAGCTCAAGCCAGCAATTGCGTATCTTGCCAATCTTAAACCCACCGGCACCTACGCAGCGTCTTACCAAGCCAATGCCATCACGCTTTTGCCACGCAAAAGCAAGTTTCGCATGGCTCTCCGCTGGGACGGTCTTTACTTCCTGCGGGCGGTTCATCGCGACGGCGCCTACAGCTACGCGTACTTTGCCAACGCCGCGCGTGACAAGGTATTTGCCGCGCCAACCGCATGGGATAACTCCAATAGCCAGTATGGCGTGTTGGGCGCATGGGCCTGCATTCATGGCCTGCGTGGCGAGTGGCCGTTGGCCTACTGGCGTTTGGTGGCCCGCCATTGGCGGCAAACACAGTTTCCCGATGGGTCCTGGGGGTATTGGGGCTTCAGCGGCGAACTTCCAGCTCGGCAGCCTTCGCTCTGGCGAAAGACCTCCATGACTCCCGCAGGCGTAGCAAGCCTGCTCATCGCCGACGAATACCTCGCGCCGCCCAGCGATGCCGCCGTCCTGCGCGGCCTAAACTGGATGAATCAAAACTTTGATCCCAACCTCAACAACGAATACGCCATGTACGGCTATGAACGCGTCGGCCTTGCTTCAGGGCTGACTCGTTTCGGCGGCCACGACTGGTACCGCACATGGGCGAGAACGCTCCTGAACTCCCAAGCCAACGATGGCAGTTGGGGCGGTGGCTTCTGGGCGGCCGACCCCATCAGCGGCACCGCCTATGCCCTGCTGATACTTGACCGCGGCCTCAACCCCATATTCATGAGCAAACTCGATTATGGCAAACAGTATTTTGGCCGATGGAATCACTATCATCGCGACCTGGCGAACTTAACCTCGTGGGTCTCAGACACTACTGAATCTCCGGTTAACTGGCAGGTGGTGGGACGTCATTCCGGCATTCGAAATTGGCTCAATGCCCCCGTTCTTTACATTTCCGGACGGCAAGACCCAAAGTTTTCCAAAGCCGATCTCGTGCTGCTCCGCCAATACATCGCTCATGGCGGCACGGTGCTGTGTTCCTGCGATCAGGCGTCAACGTCCTTTCGGCTGGCCATGCTCAAATACGGTGCCGCAGTCATGAAGCACCAATATGAATTCGCACGCCTGACACCCGCCAACATGCTCTTTCATATTCAACCCTGGTACCGTAAATTTTTCATGAATATGTATGCGCTTTCCAATGGCGTGCGCTATGTGTGGCTGGTGGCGCCGGAAGATTTCAGCGCCATCTGGCAGCGACACGCATTTGCCGACCGTCAACCATGGCAATTTGCATTGAACCTCTATTTATACTGCACCGGCAACATACATCGAATCCAGCAGACTGCATTCGATGTATGTTGCCGCCCCACCGCCCGGCGGCGACACGCATGTGGTGCGCGTTGTGCAGCTATCTTACTCCGGCAACTGGCAGCCCGAACCCGGCGCATGGCCGCGGTTCAGCCGCATCATGGGCCGCAAATACAATACGAACCTGCAGATTAACACCGCGGCGAGCGTGCCAGCCCGCCCCGCCGGCCCCGACCTGCTTTATCTTACCGGCACCGACAAATGCGACCTGACATCCGCACAAATTCAATCGGTGCGAGCGCTGCTGCAATCCGGTGGAACACTCTTCGCCGACGCCGCCGGCGGGAGTCGCCCATTCACCGATTCATTTAATCAGCTTGTCGCCAAGTTATTTCCGGGCGAAATGTTGCAACCGATCAAGCCGACATCCGCCCTTTTCAGCGGAGAGTTTGCCGGTGCAACCAAAATTGCCCGCGTGCACCTCCGCAAATTTGCAATTGCCTCCCAGGGCGGGCATAAAAAGCCCCACCTGGAAGGTATAAAAATCGGCCGGCGCTGGGCTATCATTTTTTCACCTTACGATATCGCCTCCGGCCTGCTGGGCACTCACACCTGGGGCATCACAGGCTACACGCCGCAATCGAGCCTCGATCTTGCCCGCAATATCGTCGCCTACGCCGCAGCACCGAAAAAATAGCGACCCCGCAGTCATGGGCACGGCACCCGGCATTGTATTCTCAATAATTCAAGCCTCAGAGCGGATGCTACGCGAAACCGGTGGACACCCCGCCCTGAACGCGGGTCGCGGTGCAACCGGTACAAGTCAAAGAGATGCAGCACACGGGCATTTTACGCCGCATTGACCGGTTTGCCGCCTACCTGCAATACACGGCCGGTGCCGGCCATGCGGCGCTCGAGCCAGCGGGCGAGGTATACGAATGGCAAGCCCATCAAAAAGTAAATGGCGGCGGTTATCAATCCGATGCCGATGTAATCATAATAGGTTGAGGCCAACTCGCCGTAGACTTTGGTCAGTTCGACGAGCGTAATAACGGAAACAATCGAAGAGTCTTTGAAAAGCGAAATAAAATCGTTGGTTACCGGCGGTATAACGGCGCGGAACGCCTGTGGCACAATAACATGGCGCAGTGCCTGCAAGCGCGTCATGCCCAGCGACAGGGCCGCTTCCATCTGGCCGATGGGAATAGCCTCCAAACCCGCACGATAATTCTCGGCTTCATAGGCGGCATAGTTGCCGCCGAGGCCGATAATCGCCGCTGCAAACGGGCTAAGCTTGATGCCCACGTTGGGCAGGCCATAAAAAATCAGGTAGAGCTGTATCAACAGCGGCGTGCCGCGCACCAACTCAATATAGGCCTTGGCCAAAAGCGACAGCGGAGGCGGAGCATACAGTTTCAGCAGAGCCAGCAGCAACCCCAAACTCACAGCCACCGCCATTGAAACCAGCGAAATGGCCAACGTCATCGGAGCGCCCTTTTCGAGCAAAATGGGAACATAGCTCCAATACTGCCGCAGCCGCTGCGACCAGGTTTTATGCGACTGCAACTCCCGGGTAAAACGCGACAGCTCCGATTGTGCCGGCAGGCCCGCGGCGACTTCGGCGGCAAACATGGCGCGTGTGGCGGTGTTCCACATGCCCCACTTGATGTAGATGCGCTTAAGGTCGCCGTTTTTAATAAGGGTGAGCAAAGCGGCATTGATTTGCCGCAGCAATTTTACGTCATGGGGCCGCAGGGCAATACCATACTCCATATGCCCTATGGGTTGACCCGCATACTTAAGCGCTTTGAGCGGTCGGCCATAATAGGCGGCAATAGGCTGATCCATAAGTACAGCATCGAGGCGGCCGTCGGCAAGGTCTTCGTAAGCATTGATTTGCCCATCGTAGGATCGCACATGAATGCCGCTGGCCTTGTGCAAAATACGCTCGGCCAGAGAATCTTTGAGCGTCCCGACGATTTTGCCCTTGAGGTCCGCCAGGCCATGAATGATGGTGTTGGTTTTACGAACGCTAAGCTGCTCGGCGCAGGCATAATATGGAATGCTGAAGCGAACGACCTTGGCGCGGTCCGGGGTAATTTCAATACCGTTCATGGCGATGTCGTAATCGCCGCGTTGCAGCGCGGGTATCAGGCCATCCCATTCATTTTGCACAAAAACTTCGTGCCGATACAGCAGTTTGCCTAGGGCCTTGGCGATGTCTACTTCAAAGCCGATGACGCGCTGCGGATGTTGCGGGTCTTGAAAAACATACGGTGCGCCGCCCTCCGAATCGCCGCCCCAGGTAAGCGTACGCGTGGAGTGGGCCAGCGCCGCGCCGGGCCAGGCGAACGATGCCAGCAGCAGCGCCAAAAGCAAAAACCTGTGATTCATGCGACTCCCCTGAAATGTTCGAGAAATTTTTCGATGTGGGCATTGCCGCGATTTGTAAAGAACTCGCCGGTGGGCATCAGCGCGGCGATTTTGCCGGCATCGAGCAGCATCACGCGGTCGGCCGCTTCGCGGGCGAAACGCATTTCGTGAGTTACGACAAGCTGGGTTACGCCTTCGTCATGCAGGCGTCGCATGGTGAGCAGCACTTCACGCACCAGCGTAGGGTCCAATGCGGAGGTCGGCTCGTCATACAACATGACGGCGGGGTTGGTGGCC
>JAJXZA010000149.1 GCA_021780285.1 Planctomycetota bacterium | reverse complement strand
GAATCTGCTGATGCGAACCACTGGCAGAAAAGCCGACTGGATTGCCACCAACTCCGCTTGGCAGGCTGCACCCGGGCCGCGCCTGGCCGATGGCCTGTACAACGGTGAAGTTTATGATGCCAGGCTTAAGCTTCGCGGCTGGAATGACCCGCGACGCGCCTTGGCCGAAGCAGCGCACGCGCGTATCGTAAAAGCGCCAACAGGCCGGCTCACAGCACAATTCATGCCGCCCTGCCAGGTGCTGCAGCGCCTGGCTCCTGAATCCATTACCGAGGTGCAACCCCATGTATTTGTCGTAAAATTTCCACAAAATATGTCGGGTTGGGTAACCCTTACCGCCCGCGGCAAGGCAGGCGTGCCGGTGGTGCTGCGTTATGGCGAACGCGTATTCGCCAATGGCACGGTCAACCGCGACCCAATTTCGATTTTCGCGTACACCGGCACATTCCAGCAGGACACTTTTATTCCCGCCGGCAGCCAACCGTTCACCTATCATCCTAATTTCGCCTATAACGGTTTTCAGTATGTGCAAATTAGCGGGCTTGCGTCGCGCAAAGACATTTTGAAAATTCAAGCCGATTTCATTCACACCGCGTTTCGCCGCAGCGGCCGGTTCTGGTGCGCCAATCCGCTCTTAAATGCTGTTGTTGATGCCGCCAGCCGCTCTTACTGCTCCAACTTCATGGGGTACCCTACTGATTGCCCCACCCGCGAAAAGAACGGCTGGACTGGCGATGCCTGGCTGGGGTCCGTTCAAGGCATGATGGCGTACAACAATCAGTTGGGATACGCCAAATGGCTCAACGATATGCACGACACCCAGTACGCCAACGGTGCCCTGCGGGTGGTGATGCCGGACCCATCGGGATGGGATTGGGACGGCGGACAATTCCCCGATCCAGACTGGGAAAGCGCTTATGAATTCATCTGCTGGAATCAATATCTCTATGAGGGCGATGGGCGGGTGCTGCGCGAACATTACCAGGATCTAAAACACTATTTTCAGTTTGTAATGACCTATGCTCCGCATGGTATTTTGCCACCTGCCGCCGGCATCGGCGATTGGGTCAGCTCCGCCAAGACCACACCGCCGATTCCCTTCACTTCAGGCTGCATTCTTTACCATGATGCAGTGCTCCTGTCGCGCATTGCATCGGTCCTGCATCGGTCTGCGGACGCAGCAACCTTCACCGCAAGGGCCGCAGCCCTGCGCGCGGCTTTTAACAAGCGCTTCTATAAAGGCAATGGCGTATATAACAACGGCGGCCAAACCGCCGAGGCTAACCCGCTATACTACGGCCTTGCCACCAACGCAATGCGAGCCAAGGTTCTCCAACGCCTCCTGCAGGATATCCATTCGCATCACGATCATCTTGATGTCGGCATTTTGGGAGCCAAGTGCTTATTTCGCGTCTTAAGCGCATCAGGTCATACAGCGCTGGCATACCGCATCGCCACACAAACCACTTATCCAAGTTACGGCCAGTGGATACTGCATGGCGCGACAACGCTGTGGGAGCAGTGGGGTCTCGATCCGGCCTCCATGAATCATATTATGTTCGGCGACATTGTGGGTTGGATGTACAACGATCTTGCCGGGATCCGGCCAGATTGGCGATCTCCCGGGTTCCGAACAATTCTCATCAGCCCTCATCCCATCAAAGCTCTGCCTTGGGTTGCCGCCGAGCACGAAAGCCAATTTGGGCTTATTCAAAGCGCATGGCGCTGGCACGGCACAAAACTGACGTTAACCGTTGTGATTCCGCCGGCAAGTTCAGCGTTTGTCACGCTGCCCGGGGCAGGCAGCCAAACGGTGTTATGTAACGGCAAGCCCATGGCCGCCGGCGCCGATGGCGTACTGGAAGTAAAACTCGCCGGCCAATCTCTGATCATCCATGTCGGCCCCGGCCATTACCACCTGGCCTACAGTCCGCATGGCATACGATGATTGATGATCTACATAAAGCAAAAATAAAAAGGAGGCGATACACTTGCGTGTATCGCCCCAAGGTATTGGGAGGTTTTGGAAGGAATGGAGGAATGTTTTGTTTGCAGCCGTGGCTCAGGCGCTCTTGCGGCGGCGACCCAGCAACAGGCCTGCTCCACCAATTGCCAGCATGCCCAGCGTGGCCGGTTCCGGGGCGGCATTGTTGGTGCTGACGCTCAGCGTGGAAAGCAAGATGGACTTATCCAAGCCAGCTTGATCATTGGCCGTGATGGTGAGGTATGGATTGGCCAGACTGAAATCGCTAAGCAGAAACGTATTGGGGGTCGTCGTCGAATGATTAATAATCTCATTGGTACCGATGGTGCCCAGCGTGCTGGAAGCAAACGCATCGTAGGTGCCGTTCTGCAGGCTTCCGATAGTGATGGTGGCAAACGGATCCACATTGGGGATGTTTAACAGATTGGTGAGGTCCACCTGCACAAAACCTTCGTACGTCGTAGAGCCACCCGCACCGTTATTGCAGTTATTGCCATCATTGTTCTGACCGTCATTGTTATTGCCATCATTATTTTGACCGTCATTGTTATTGCCGTCGTTGTTGTTCCGGTTTTGGTCGTTATAGTTATGGCCATCGCTGTTATTCCAGTTCTGACCGTCATTGTTCTGCCCGCCCTGGTTTTGTGTGACGAGAAACCCAATCTCCTTATAGGGATAATTCTTTAGCCCCAGGCCGCTTTCCGTACCAGCCCCCTGATTGCCATAGAGGGAAATGGCTGTGCCGGTCTGCGCGTTGGCTGCGGACGGGTTACTGGGGTCGTACGTAACTTGAAAACCATACGCGGTGACATCCACCGGCGAAGGCCCGCTGGGCGTTACAGCGCTCGTATAGCTCTGCGAAGTACCCAAAGCACCCGTCGGGCTGTCGAAGTTCCAGGTATACGTTTCGGGAACGGCCTGCGCGGCGGCACACATGGAGGCAACAGCGACAGCGGCAAGAACGGACGATTGAATGGAAAGTTTCATGATAAGACTCCCTTGTAAAAACAACTACTAAATTAACTAACTATGTTGATACATACACATTATCAACAACACATTGTATTTGCCGCGGGCGTGCAACATGCACAACCAATGACGCAGCCGGAGCGGTGGACTATCGCTGGACGAACCGGGCCCGGTCCGGCGGCTTGCACCGCAGGCGATCCCCAGCAGCCAATTACGTTGGCTGCAAGGATTCCACTAACGCACGTGTCGGTTTAACACACTGGAATCCCTCAAATGACAACTCGGTGCTCTTACCGCACCCTGCCGCCCTACCCAAGAATTGCACCGGGCGGCCTGTCATTCGGAGACTCGCTCTCCCGAACACGCTAAATGGTAGCGCGAGGCAAGTGCAAGTCAAGAAGTTATTTCTGGACTTTCTAAAAAACAGGCCTATTATGTACCGCTCAGCGGCTATGAGCTTTTTATCGGTTTTCATAAATTATTAAAAAACAATATCTTAAAACAAACATGACGATGGAATATCCGCACCACCGGACAATAAATTTCATCAAATTCTAACATAGGACAATTTGGCCTATTTGGTCCCATAATTTTTATAAAGTCGCCATTTTTCGCCCCATCCAACTAAAAAAGTCAAGCCACGGTTCTTCGGCGGTCAGAAACATTGGCACCCTCGCCTCGTCTGTATGCCTAGAAGCATCCCCTGACTTACCGCATTCTTGCGATGTTTACAGCCTAACTGATAAAATTGAAACATAAGTTTGCATAATATTTCAAATTGTTGTACAATATTCCATAGACATCCGATGAGACAGATCGGATACCTGCACTGGAGCATTTGTTATGTCTACTGCAACCGCACCTTTTGACCTTAATCGCAGCGTGGTGGAGCAGTTGGTGCGTCAAGCCCTGCAGCAGCGTTTAGGCGGTGAAGGTCGGCTTATTCGCCCCGCCAGTCATAATGGTGGACCTAACCCTTTGGTGGTTAACGTTTCCGCCCGGCACATGCACGTTTGCCAGGCAGATTTGGAAGTGCTCTTTGGCCCGGGCGCCAAACTTACCAAACTAAAAGACCTCTATCAGCAAGGCGAGTTTGCCAGCGAACAGGTTGTCAATATTATCGGCCCACGCAGTCGGCTCATACCGAGCGTACGAATCCTTGGCCCCATTCGTGATTACACCCAGATCGAATTAAGCTATACCGACGGCATTTTTATGGGTTTGGACCTGCCGCTGAGAATCAGCGGCGATCATCACGATACCCCCGGCATGGTGGTGGTTGGCCCGCATGGCGCTCTCAACCTGACCAAGGGCGTCATTCGAGCCATGCGTCACGTTCATATGAACAAAGACGATATGGCCCACTACAAAGTAAAAGATGGCGACATGATGAAGTTGCACATTCAAGGCCCATGCGGTGTTGTGTTTGAAAACCTCAAAGTGCGCGAGCACCCAAAGGTACGATTGGAAGTACATATAGACACCGACGAGGGCAATGCCTGCGACTTGGAGTCCGCCACACGAATTGAACTGCTGCACTAAGCCGGTTGGTCCGGTTTGGCTGATGCATATAGATGTTCTTACCCAAAGGAGTTTTCATGTCTCAAGCGCTCGGAATGATTGAAGTCAAGGGGCTGGTTTCGCTCATTGAAGCCAGCGATGCGGCTCTTAAGGCCGCCAGCGTGCAGATGGTTGGCTGGGACAAAATAGGTTCCGGTATGGTGACCACGTTCATCACCGGCGATGTCGGTGCGGTCAAATCGGCTATTGATGCCGCCGCCGAAGCTGCCGGAAAAATCGGCGAAGTGCTGGCCGTCCATGTAATTGCCCGCCCGCATGAAGACCTTGGCAACCTGCTGCCCAAGCCCAAGGCCGCCCCGGTCAAGAAGTAACATTATTGCAGGCCGCAGCGGCGTTCGCTGGCGGCTCCTGGCATACATGACATGCGGGCCTTGCTGCCCGCCTGAAAACAAACAAAGGAACCGCACTATGTCACAAGCACTTGGACTCATCGAAACCAAAGGTCAAACCGGCATTATTGAAGCCACCGACGCCATGCTCAAAGCGGCGAATGTAAGCCTCGTTAAGAGCATTCAAATCGGAGGCGCGTTCGTCACAGTTATCGTCAAAGGCGATGTCGGTTCGGTCAAAGCCGCCGTTGAAGCCGGCGCTGCCGCCGCTCAAAAGGTCGGCGAGCTTGTCGCGTCGCACGTCATTGCACGGCCGACTGAAGGCCTGATCGAAAATTTCTAAGACGATGGCAATGGCGAATTTCAGCGGCACGCAGTTTGGTACTGGCGCGGCTATGCGCACCGCCGATTGTGAGTTTCATCAGAGGTATTGATGCTGGTTTTGGTGGCCAATTTAGGAAGCACGAGCTTTAAGTATAAGCTCTTCAACATGGCCCGCGCCGAGCAGGTGCTGGCCGAGGGCGCTTCTGATCGCATCGGCCTTGCGGAAAGCACATGGGTGTTTCAGCCCGCCAACGGCCCACGTCAAACGGGTGCGGCTAAACTTGCCGACCATGGCGCCGCCATTGAGCTTCACCTCAAGCAACTTGTGGATGCCGGCATCATCGCTCGCATGGAAGACGTAAACGCCATCGGTTTTAAGGCCGTCCACGGCGGCCCGCTGGATGTGGCCCGCGTGGATGAGCGGGTGTTGGCCGTCATGGAGCAATTTTCGGATGTTGCCCCCGCCCACAACCCGCCCTATATCGCGGCGATGCGGGCTTTTGGCCGGCGATTGCCGCAGACGCCACTGGTGGCCGCGTTTGAAACCGCCTTTCATCGCACCATTCCGCAGGCCCGACGAACGTATGCCATTCCTCATGAATGGACCGAAAAGCTCGGCATTCAAAAGTATGGCTTTCATGGCGCATCGCACCGTTACATTGCCACCCGAATGGCCCAACTCATGCCCGAGGCCCGCCGAATTATCTCTTGCCACCTCGGCGGCAGTTGCAGCGTTACCGCCATTGAAAACGGCGCAAGCGTCGCCCACAGCTTTGGCATGACCGTCCAAACCGGCTTGCCGCAGGCCACCCGCGTCGGAGATTTTGACACCTTCGCATTGCTTAAGCTCCTGCAGAGCGGGCTGACTCTGGAGACCATCTGGAAACGGCTCGGCAAAGAAAGCGGCCTGTTGGGTATGAGCGGCATCAGCAGCGATTGCCGCGAGGTTGAGGCTGCGGCCCAGCGCGGCGACGCGCGGGCACAACTCGCTCTGGATGTATTTGTCGAATCGGTGCGTCAATACATCGGCTCTTACCTGGCCGTGCTCGGCGGGGCCGATGCCATTGTTATGACCGGTGGAATTGGCCAGCACGCTGCAACCCTTCGCGGTCGTATGCTTGCCGGCTTTGAATATGCCGGAATTGTGCTCGACGCCAAACGCAATCACGACGCCCGCGGCGAAATTCGAATCGAAGCCGCCGCCAGCCGCACCGCTTTGTGGATTGTGCCCACCAACGAAGAATTGATTGTCGCGCGGCAAACCGTAGCGGTGCTCGCGGCAGCATAAATATTGAGCAGGCCGGACGTTCCGACCTGCTGGATCGGCCAAAATGGCCGCGGAAACTTTTTAGGAGCCAACTATGGCGCAGCAAGCAATAGGCATGATTGAAACCAAAGGTCTTATCGCCGCGGTGGAAGCCGCCGATGCGGCACTTAAGGCCGCCAATGTGCAGTATGTAGGTCAGCACCGCGTCGGCAACGGGCTTGTGGCCATTACCTTCACCGGGGATGTGTCGGCCATTAAAGCCGCCATTGAAGCCGGCTCCGCTGCGGGTGGAAAGCTGGGGCAGATAGTCTCTACCTCGGTCATCGCCCGGCCGCATGAAGACACCACCAAGCTTTGATTGGCTCCAAATGTCTTCGTTTCGGGCTAGCGTCGCTCTAAGGCGCGATAGACGCGTCCGATTGCCTTATGGGCGAGCGATAATTGCCCGGCAGAGCTTTCTTAACAAATAGGATGTTCAGTTATGGACAGCGCTTTAGTTGAATCTGTGGTGCGCGAAGTGCTTGAACGCCTTGCGGGCGGCGGCAGCTCTACCCCAGGCGCCGGCAACTCCCACGGCGTATTCAAGGACGTTGGCGATGCCGTCAACGCGGCCAACAAGGCCCAAAGGCAGCTTGCCAAAGCCGGCATGGAGGTGCGCGACGGCATCTGCCGCATGCTTAAACGCATCGCGGTACAAAATGCCGACGTGTGGGGCCGTGTGGAACTCGAAGAAAGCAAGGTGGGCCGGCTTGATCATAAAATAGCAAAACTCCACCTTCTCACCAAAGTGCCGGGCGTGGAGTTTCTGAAGACCGGTGCGCACAGCGGCGACAATGGCATCGCCCTCGATGAAGCGGCTCCGTGGGGTGTCATCGGCGTGGTGACGCCTGTTACCCATTCCATTCCAACGCTTACTGCTAATGCGATTAATATGATTGCCGCAGGCAATGCGCTTGTGGCCAACGCCCACCCGTCAGGCTACCGCTGTGCGGTAGAGGCTGTGCGTACTTACAATCGCAGCATCGCCGAGACGTATGGCATAGATAACCTGATCTGTATTATAGATCCCCCGACGCTCGAATCGGCCAATGCCATATTTGAACATCCCGATGTTCCACTGCTGGTCATTACCGGCGGGCCGGCTGTGGCCCGCGCCGCTTTGGCTCAAAAAAAGCGGGCTATCGTGGGTGGCCCCGGCAACCCGCCCGTGGTCGTGGATGCCACCGCCGATTTGGACCGGGCGGCCCGTGGCATTATTGCCGGTGGAGGTTTCGACAACAATTTGCTCTGCATCGGCGAAAAGGAAGTGTTTGTCGTTGAATCCGTCTTCGAAAAAATGATGGACGCCATGAGCCGCGCCGGCGCACTGCGGCTCAACGCCCGACAAATTGAACAACTGACAAAAAAAGCTTTCACCTGGAAGGATAACCATTTTGCCGTAAGCAAAGACCTTGTCGGCAAAGACTGCCGCGTACTGGCGGAAGCTGCGGGCACAACTTGCACTGTGGGCGTGGACCTGCTTTTCGGCGAAACCGATGAATCCAACCCATTTGTACCCGAAGAACAAATGATGCCATTTGTGCCTTTTGTTCGCGTAAAAAACACCGACGAAGCCATCGCCATGGCGATTAAACATGAACATGGCTTTGGGCACACCGCCATTATTCATAGCAACGACCTGGCTGCCATTACCCGCATGGGCAGCGTGATGAACACCACGCTGCTTGCGGTAAACGGCCCCAGCACCGCGTGCCTGGGCATTGGAGGCGAGGGTTATCCGAGCTATACCATCGCCACGCCCACCGGCGAAGGCGTTACCAACCCGTTGACGTTTACCCGATTCAGACGCATGAGCGTGAGCGGATCCCTGCGCGTGGTCTAAACACCACGCTGCGGTCGGTTGCCATGTGGCTGCCGACCCAACACTATGGACGAACGCAATGACGCAAATAGACCCAGTTTTAATTAAGCGCATCACCGAGGCGGTGATGGCCGAGCTTGGTCGGCGTGGCGACGCTTCCGCAGTAATCGCGTCAGATGCAGCCGCCATTCACGCTCCCATGGGTATTTGCACAGGCGACTACTCCAGGTTTCCGGAGCTGGCCAACCGCACAGATTTGACCGCAGCCAAACCGACAGACACAACCACGGTCATAGCCACGGCCACAGCCCGGGTACCGCCCAAGCCAGCCGTTTTTACTGGTATGGTCACCGCCCGACAACTTGCCGATGTCCGCGGCACGGTATATCTCACCGCCTCGGCGCGATTAACGCCGCTGGCACAAGACCTGGTTCGCGAGCGAAAGATCGCCGTTGAAGTCGTTGCGACACAATCAGGCAACGCCGGTAAGCATTGGCTCTGCTGGATGCAGGGGCACTGCGCCACAGTGGCCAGCCTCATAACCGAATTGGGTGGCCGCCCTTTGCCCATCGGCAATAAGCCGGAAAATTTGCTGGCGGCAATCCGGCAGGCAGCCGGCGACATCCGCTCGCTTAAATCGCAACTGGCCATACTGTTTGTGCCCGCTGCCGCCGGCGCCGTGTGCTTTGCCAACCGCTGCCGCAGCTTGCGGGCCGTTGTGGGAACCTGCGAGCAGGCGGTTCAGGAAGGGATTGATATGCTCGGAGCCAATGTACTGGTGCTGGAGTATCCGCATCTTAATGCCCAGCGCATGCGGCAACTGGTTATGCAGTTTATACAATCATCAGGCCGGCCGGACCCAACGCTACAACGCCAGCTTGCACAATTGGCCGCCTGCGACTGATAAAGACACTGGAGAAATCACAACTTTTTAAGAGGTGAATTATGGCAATGGTCAACGAATTTCAAATCCGCAAGGAAATGTGCGATGTAGGCCATCGCATCTGGATGCGCGCCTATTGTGCCGGCAACGAGGGCAACCATTCGGTGCGCATCGGCGATGATCGCGTGCTGTGCACCCCCACCGGAGTGTCCAAAGGGTTTCTCTCGCCCGACCAGATAACCGTGTGCGACATGGACGGCAAACAGATAGACACCCACAACAAAATGAAACGCACCAGCGAAGTGCTTTTGCACCTGCAAATTTACAAGGCTCGCCCCGATGTTCGATCGGTGGTTCACTCGCATCCGCCGCACGCTACAGCGTTCGCCATCGCCAACATTCCCATTCCCGAAGGCATTCACCCGGAGGCTGAAGTATTTCTGGGCCGCGTGCCAATGGCCAAATACACCACCCCCAGCTACAAGGAGCTTGGTGAATCGGTTGTGGCGCTCATCAATAAGGAAACCAACACCGTGATGATGGGCAACCATGGTTCGGTCTGCTTCGACACCTCGCTTATCGGGGCGTATTACAAACTTGAAATTCTGGATGCCTACTGCCGCATATTGCTGTTGTCGCGCCAACTTGGACGCGTCAATCAGCTTTCCGCCCAGGAAATGGTGGAACTCCTGAAAGTCAAAGAAAAGTTCGGCATCCCCGATCAACGTCTTGCTTGCGCAAGCAAAGGCTGCGTTGGCTCAGATAACGAACCCTTCCTCGCCACCGTTGAAGGCCCCCAACGCACCGCCTGCGCCTGCGAAGATGGCACGGTTGAACAGAGCAACAAGGTTAATGCCGCCGAACTTGAGGCGATGGTGCAGCAGGTCACAAACCAGATTATGGCCGGCCTCAAAAAATAATTGGAGCTTTATTCTGACCGCCTCCTGCATGTGCAGGAGAGCGGGTTATTGAACTATTTATGACATTAAACGTAAGGAAACACACATGAAAGTCAGCATCATCGGCGGCGGCGGCCGCGTGGGTTCTAATGCGGCATTTGCGATCCAGTGCGCGGGCCTGGTCAGTGAAATCGCCCTGATTGACGCCAATGCCGATCTTGCCGCGGGCGAAGCGCTTGATCTGCTTCACGGCTCCTCCATCGCGGGCGATCAAAAAATTTACGCCACCGATGTAAAAGGCGCCGCCGACTCCGATTTAATCTGCATTACGGCCGGTCTGCGCCGCAAGCCCGACGAAAGCCGGCTCGACTTGATCAATCGAAACGTATCGCTCTACAAAGGCATACTTGATTCGCTCAAAACCGTTAACGTGCGTAAAGACGCCATCTTTCTGGTGGTCTCTAACCCGGTGGATGTGCTCACCCGTCTCAATATCGAATATCTCAACTGGCCGGCCAAACAGGTGCTGGGCTTGGGCACCGTTCTGGATTCCACCCGTTTTCGCTCGCTCATAGCCAAGGCTCGCGGCCTCTCGCCAACGCAGGTGGACGCGGTCATTCTTGGCGAACATGGCGATACCATGACGCCCATCTGGTCCAGCGCAACCGCTGCCGGAATGCCCTTGGGCAAACTGCTTACGCCCCAGCAGCAGACCGATATTTTTGCGCAAACCCAAAAGGCGGGTGCCGAAGTTATCCGTATGAAGGGTGGCGCGGGCTATGCTGTCGGCCTGAGCATCGCCGAAGTTATTCATGCGGTGCTGCTCGATAACCGCCGCATTCTGCCGGTATCCACCCAAATGAATGGCCAATATGGCATTCGCAAGGTTTGCCTGAGCATTCCCACCGTTGTGGGCCGCGCCGGCGCAATCGCAACTTTTGAGCCTGAACTCTGGCCCAAAGAGCTGCAAGGTCTTGCCGCCAGCGCCCGGGCGTTGGATGAGACATGGGCGAAAATTGCCGGCAAATAGCCGCATCAGGCCGCACGGCCGCCGGCATTAGAGAAGGCATGTTGCATGCTGATTGTCGAACGCCAGAAGAAACTGCTGGATATTCTGCGGGAGCGCCATAGCGCGCCGCTGGAATCGCTGGCAGCCGAACTGGGCGTTTCAAGTTCCACGGTGCGCCGCGATGTTGAGGCGCTGCAAGGCCAGGGCGTCGTGGATGCGACCCGCGGCGGCGTCATTTTTCGGGGGCGCACCAGCGGCCTCACCGGCCTTGATGAACGCATGAATCAGCAAGTTGACGCCAAGCGGCTCATCGGCAAGGCCGCCGCCGCCATGGTCGAGCCTGGCATGACGGTATATTTCGATGGCGGTTCAACGGTGCGATACATGGTGGAGCAAATTTCCGCCCGGCCGCTGCAGGTGGTCACCAACAGCCTCACCGTCGCCGCCGGCTTCGCCAATGATGATCGCGTGGAACTTCTGCTGCTCGGCGGCACTCTTTACCCGCGATCGGGTGTATTGGTCGGCCCCATCACGACGCAGGCTCTTGCCGAAATACATGCCGACTTAATGGTGTTTTCGGTGGCTGGCATTTTTGAAGACGATATTTACAACAGCAATCTGGCCATGGCCGAAGTCGAAAAACTCGCCATTAAACAGGCCGCCCGCCGAGTGCTGCTGGCCGACAGTTCCAAGTTCGGCCGCAAAAGTCTTGCCCGCGTGTGCCCGCTGGAAGACCTCGACCTGATCATTAGCGACACCGCCATCGGCGAGCCATGGCGCAGCACGCTTACGGATAAACTACTGCTCGCTTAGACGCCATTCGTGCAGATGCGAAGCGACCTGCGTAATAAAATTGATACGCTTTCGCCCTACTTACGCCCGGAAGTTGCAATGACCCGCCCTTCCATTGCGGCAGCACACAGTTCGCTGCAGGCCTATTCAAATCGTCGGAATGAGCGTAGCTATCGGTTGCGAATTTTCTGCAAATTAATCCTTTTGGACTCTTATTGAGTCCTATCGCACGCGCGCGGGTCGCTTAAGCGCGTGGTGGCGCATCTGGGCAAGTTACAACGGTCCCAGGCGAGCGGCTGGGATCAGTTGTCGTAGCGTGGGAGCGGCCGCATGCCCGAACCGCCGGGGCTCTTTGCCGAAGCATTGGAGATCAGGACTCTGCCGATGTTGATAGCAAGGGCTTGCGTCTGGAGCGTGCAGGCGATTTTGGCGATGTGCACCTTGGTCACTATCTGTGACAGATGCTGGGGCTGGATAAACTGTTAAGCGGTCTGGGCGACGCGCCGCGGGTGTTGTTGGATGAACTCAAGACCATCCGCAGCGCCGACGTGGTGCTGCAGACGAGGGTAAATGGTCAGCCCGGCCCGGAACTTGTGGTTCATTGCGTGACACAGCCGGACGAAGGCCAGGAGGTTCTGTTGAATCGTTTGGGACTGGAAATACCGAACCAAATTAAGCGGTTCCAATACGAAAGTCGGACAACTGCGACAGTGGCAGTGGGGGCAGGAGGGTCGCAAATGTAGTGAAAACTTTTTTGCAAAAACGGCCTTGGCGCTAGTGTACTGTCCCTAACGGACGTTTACAGTTGCTGGCCGTCATGGTTCGCGGAGCACACGGCGTCGATAGCCCGCTTGGGCCAGAATATTTGAAAAAACTGTGAAGTGCATATCGTAAATCTTCCTCTGGGACACTACACTAGCGACAGGGCCATTTTTGCCGCGCAACTCCGTAACTTGGGTTAGAACATTCCCAACGCCCCCATTCGGCGTATAATCTGGCCGGCGTCTTAATGTGACCGCTTACTTGAGGCCCAAGGGTGCAAATGCAATCATTACCAGATGAACCGACTTCTGCAGCAACCACAGCAGCAAATGATGTCAAGATCAGTATTGTAGTTCCCACCTTCTGCGAGGCGGAAAACCTGCCGGAACTCGTGCGGCAGCTTGCCACCGCCGTTACCCCAACAGGCTGGCCATGGGAGCTTATTATTGTGGATGATAATTCGCCCGATGGCACGCCACAGGTGCTCGCGATGCTCAGGCAGGAACATCCACAAGTTCGGTTTCTCATCCGCAAGGAAGACCGAGGTTTGTCATCTGCGGTGTTGGCCGGCTGCACCATGGCACGCTACGGCTATATCGTCGTGATGGATGCCGACCTTAGCCACCCGCCAGAGTCAGTTCCGTCGCTCGTGGAGCCTCTGCTCGAAAACACGGCTGACTTCGTTATTGGCTCCCGCTATGTTGCTGGTGGTCGCACCGAAGATTGGGGCGCCTTTCGCTGGCTTAACAGCGCGGTGGCCACCGCACTGAGCCGCCCCTTTGTCGGCGCTGTAAAAGATTCAATGGCGGGATTCTTTGCATTTCGCCGTCAGATGCTTGTGTCCTGCGACGAGCTTAACCCCATTGGTTATAAGATCGGTTTAGAACTACTGGTAAAAGCCCGCGTCACGCGAATCACGGAAGTACCCATTGTTTTTCGCAACCGCATTCACGGGCAAAGCAAACTCAGCCTCAAGGAACAATTCCGGTACTTGGAGCATCTATCCCGGCTATATGATTATAAATACCCCCAAGGCTCACCGCGCCTTAAGTTTTTGATTGTCGGCACTTTGGGGGCTTGCACCGCGCTAGCCGCCGTTCATGTGCTCTACAAGTGGATACATCTGCCCTACCTGCCAGCGTTGACTGCGGGCCTGCTGGCAATGACGGCGGTTACCCTGGTGTTTTTTGTGCGCTATGTCCGCACACAGCGGGCATTTATCATCATGCGGCGGCCTTACCTGGAGTTTACGCTCATCAGTGCGGCAGAAGTGGCGGGCGGCGTTTTGGCGGGATTTTTTGCCAACCGCATCTGGGGACCTTTGCCTGCAACGCTCCTGAGCCTGTTGGCTCTGATGTTGGTGCGGTATCTGCTTCGCAAGGTATTTCTGCACGATGTCCGCGGCCTGCATAAGACCGCCCGTCCCTCATCGCAGACTTTAGCGAATGCAAACTGCGAGCAAGCGTAGGCAAATGCTGGCGGCCGCGGCAAGATGACAATGCGGCCAAGAGCCTTGCGATCATCGCCAACCTTGGGGACGCCTCGCAGGGCCGGGCAAAAAGCTTGGCGGCAGGCGTCAGAAAAAACATTTTTCTGCAGCCTGCCGCCAGAAATCTATACTTGGTTAAATCAATAGCTGGTTGCAACGTTCATCTGCTCGATGGTGTTGATGTCTTTGGCTTCTACATGGCCATCGAAGAACAAGGCATTGGCATAGCCCGCCCCCGACGCGTTGGACATATGCCGGAACCGCATGCCGCTTTCCCACAGCCACGAGGAACTTGACGTGGCGTCCATGTTGGCCTCGCCCGATATGCCGCCGCTGGGAATCTTGGTCAGCGGCTTCTGCGTCCAGAACGGAGCATCATAATAGAACCAATACAAGGTGGAGTCGCTGTCGCCGTTGGTTTGCACCTGATTGGCATCGGTGATGGCAATCGTTTCGGAGGGGCGCTGAATGGCGCCAAGGCGTGTTAGACTCACGGAGTACAAGTTCAGAAAGTTGAAGGTATAGTGCCATTTGAACGCGTTGATATTGCAGGCATAGTTGTCGGCCCATTTGTCGGTATCGGGTACATCCACCGCGGGGCAGCGAAATATCTGAGCGTACTTTACCGCCAAAGCCGTTGGATTGGACGTTAAGCTATAACGCGACTCGGCCGGCCCGCCGGTATAGAACGAAAAGAGCGCATCCGAATAATCGTAATATGGATAGGTAGGCGAGGTGAGGTCCTCACCGGCCGGCATAAAGCCGTCCGATACGTTCGAGTATTCTACGAGCATCGTGCCAATCTGCCGCAGGTTATTCTGGCATTGCACGTTTATGGCGTTTTGGCGGGCATTGGCCAAGGCTGGCAGAATCAGGCCCATCAGCAGAGCAATGATGGTAAGCACCACCAAAAGCTCCACAAGCGTGAAGCCCTCTCTTGTCTGCTTGTTTACTCGGTTCAACATCGCAACTTCCCTCTTGGACACTTTTGTTTGGGACTGCGGCTCTGGCCGCAATGCCAAACACTCCGCCTCACAAACGAACCATAAACGCCGGCTCGCGAAGTTGAGGCCAATCTTTTTCTCGTTCGCACGCAGCGGAAAATCGCCGCATACCATGAACTGCCAAGAAATCGGTGCCGCCCGCAAAGAGTTCCGCAGCGCGACAGTCCTTTCATCGGATGGACATGCCTGGAGCCTTGATTATTTTCGCGCAACGCTTATGGACCTACCCCTGGGTCTGATAAAATCCCGGTATTTGGTTGTACGTTGTGCATGCGACCGATAATCTACCATTACGATAGTGCCCACAACCATAGGACTAGGCGGCGCAGATAAAATAAGCGCAGCGGGGCCTGGCTAATAATGGAGCAAATATGCAAGCTGATTTCCCAAGAGTAACCATCTGGCACGAATACCAGCACGAAAAACGCAATTCCAAGGTACGCGCGCTGTATCCAAAGGGTATGCACGAGACCCTGGCCGATGGCCTGCGAGCCGCCGGAGTTATGACGGTACGCACCGCCACCCTCGAAGAGCCGGATCACGGCCTTGCTCCCGAAGTGCTTGCCGCCACCGATGTGCTCATCTGGTGGGGACACATGGCCCATGATGCCGTGCATGATGAGGTCGTCCAAAGGGCCCATGCCCGCGTACTCGCCGGCATGGGCCTCATTGTGCTCCACTCCGCCCACTTCTCAAAATTATTTAAACGGCTCATGGGAACAACCTGCGACCTGAAGTGGCGCGAAGCCGACGATCGCGAAATTTTATGGGTTACAGCACCCGGCCATCCAATCTTGCGCGGCATCAGCGACCATATGGTGCTTCCGCGGGAAGAAATGTACGGTGAACACTTCGACATCCCCGAACCAGACGAAACCATCCTCATCTCTTCGTTTTCCGGCGGAGAGGTATTTCGCAGCGGCCTTACGTGGCGACGCGGCATGGGACGAATTTTTTATTTCCGCCCCGGCCATGAAACCTATCCGACATACCACAATCCACAAGTCATGCGCATCATAGCCAATGCAGTTTATTGGGCTGCCCCAACGGCCGGGGCGGGGACGTCTGTTTTTGGCAATCACAAGCCATTGCCATGAGGTTTTGACTATGATGTTGCGCCCACCATTTACGCATTCTATTTTCACTCGTCGCCATGCGCCCAGTTCAGCGCTCGGCTGCTGTTTTTATGTTATTCGTGGGTTCCGCAGACCTATGCTTGCGTATGCCAGAGAGAGTCTCGTGCCGATTCGTTCAACGCGACCAGGCTGCCGGCGCCCGCCTGCGACGGTATTACTTTTACTGTGCATATCTTTGACACTTTGCGGTTGCCATCGCCAAACAGCATCGTCGGCAGAAAAAAAAGCGCCCACCCCACGACAAATACCTCCCGTAACCACGGCCAAAACGCAGCCGGCCAAACGCGCCATCCCTACTAA
This sequence comes from Planctomycetota bacterium, assembly GCA_021780285.1. GTDB lineage: Bacteria > Planctomycetota > Phycisphaerae > WQYP01 > WQYP01 > JABEVB01. The sequence continues at coordinate 4,862 of JAJXZA010000149.1, read as the reverse complement.
CACAACCGAACTGGCCCGACTTGACAAACTGCCAACCATCTCGGTCACTATCAATGGCCATCTCTTCAAACTTTGGGTTGCCCGCACCGATGCGCAGCAGCGTCGCGGGCTTATGTTCATACACAGCATACCTGTGGATCGCGGTATGATCTTCGTTTTCCCTTATTCACAGGATGAAACATTTTGGATGAAGAACACCTTTATCCCGCTTGATTTGGTGTTTCTGGACCGCTCCGGGCGTGTGAGCCAGTTTGAAACCATGCCCGCCTGGGATGGGACCGTGCATTATTACCCAAGCCTTAATGCCGTCCGCTACGCCATTGAGCTTAACGCCGGCACGACCCAACGGCTTGGCCTTTCGGTTGGTTATCGCATACTATTGCCAAAAGCGATTACGACCGCCCCCTAGCAAGCGGCACCGCTGGGCCTCATAGCCCTGTCACTTGAGCCTTTAAGAGGAAAGCTAAGCGTTTGGCACGTCAACGATTCAAGTCGAAACCCCTGGAACAGCCATGAGCAAACCCGGCACTGCGTTTTTAATTGGCGGCAAACCGCGTCCTTGGTGGAAGGCATGTCTGCGAACCTTTTTTACCCGGCCCAGGCATGTCTTGGGGTGGTTATGGCGATTGCTTATCATCGCGCTGATTCTGCTGCTGTTCTGCTGGAGCCTCACACTCTGGACGCCGGGCTGGTACCGACCACTCAGTACCGCCGGGCCCGTCGTACAGGAACAGGCCCGCGAGGCGCAGTCGCTTCTGTTGAACCTGCGAAATCAAATTCAGAATCCCCGTATACGCTATGTTAGATGGATCATCACGCAAGACCAGGTCAACAGCCTCCTTGCACTGGTTTATGATGAAAGCTCGGCTGGTCTGCCTCACGGCCATACAGCTTTGGTCCGGCGACCCTTTGTTCGTTTCGGCAATGGCCGCATAACCTTTGCCGCCCGCATAAAGGGACTTTTCGCATCGTCCGTGGCCAGCATAACGATTGGTGTACGCACAGCCCCGGCTTTGACGCCCGGCGCGGCACCGGAAGGGCATATTCAAATTCTCTCACTCCACAGCGGCGAATTGCCCATTCCTCGATTTTTGATCATCGCCGAGCTGCAATCACTCACTCCGCGGCTCGCGCCCTCCATTGAACACACGTTAGACCTTTACGGAGGTGCACGCTACGCGCGCCGCATTACGCCGCAAATCGTCAGTATGATTAAAGCGATGCTGGCCAGCAGGTCCTTCCCACTGGCACTGGACTTTAATCATCGCCAGATGATCCTGCGACGCCTTAGCGTGGAAGCCGCGCACGAGAACCAATTCGGGCAAAGCATACCCGCACGGCTGGTTATTGAGTTTTCAGCTCCTTAAATAAATGCGAGGCATGAGCACGGTTATGGACAGGCGGCAAATCATGCAGGTGCTCGCTGCGGCCGGGGCAAGGCCACAACATCGTTTCGGCCAGAACTTCATGATAGACCAGCGGGTGCTCTCGGCGGTTGTTGAGGCAGGGCAATTAAGTCCGGGCGATACGGTACTTGAAGTTGGCCCGGGCGTCGGCAACCTTACCAGCCGTATCGCCGCCAGGGCCGGCCGCGTATTGGCGGTAGACATTGATGAGCCGCTGATGCGGGCCGCCGCAAGCCATTGGCGCGACCTGACCAACATTCGCTGGCTGCATGCCGACGCGCTTGCCGGCAAACACAAGCTCGACCCCCAGATGCTTGACGAACTTCGCTCACTCCACGCCAAGGCAACCGGATCGCTCAAACTCATCGCCAACCTGCCGTATAATGCAGCCAGCCCTCTTATTGCAGAACTGCTTACGCTATGCTGGCACGAACAACAACGCAATGTTTTTCAAACCCCATCCAATCCGGCCACTCCACGCCTGATTTTTGAACGTCTTATTTTTACCGTGCAGTGGGAAGTCGCCCAGCGTATGGCCGCCCCACCTGATTGCGCCGATTACGGCGCCCTGGGCATACTTATGCAATTGCTGGCGAGTGTACGCATCATCCGCAGCATTGAGCCAGGCGCGTTTTGGCCGCCGCCCAAGGTGCGGTCCGCGCTGGTTGAAGTTATTGTGCAACCCGCCCGCTTTGGCGCGATAAGCGATATTGAGCAGCTTACACTCGTACTGCGCGGCATTTTTGCGCATAGAAGGCAAAATCTGGTCAATGCCATTCGCCATGGCTTGAAGCCGCAAGATATGGCGGCCATCGTGTCGGCATTGAACGCGGCCAACATAAACCCGGCAAGCCGCCCGGGCACCCTTACCCCCAGCGACTTTATTGGGCTTTCACAAATCCTCGCTAAATGATAACTTCTGCTGCGTCAGGGCCGCAGCGGCTGCAGGCCGAGGGCCGGCCGGGGCCAATCTCGAAACTTTTTTGTGAGATTATCATGACGGATTTTGTTGCGATCAATGGACAGATCATCCCGTATGAAGATGCCCGCATCGCCCCGTTTGATGCCGGAGTATTGCACGGCGCCGGCCTGTTTGAAACCATGCGAGTGATCGGCGGACGAGTCATCGCATTTGACGCCCATCTAGCACGACTCGCGGCCAGTGCAGCCGCCCTCGCCATGCCGGTGCATTTTGAACAGTCGGCCCTGTTGGAGTTAATATCAGAACTTCTTGACGCCAATGATCTACGCGACGCTCGCCTCCGCCTGACTGTTACGCGCGGCGACTTAAGCGACGTTGATGCTGCAAACCCCGATCCCCCCACCACAACCCTTGTTTCCGCCGGCGAGTTTAAGCCTTACCTCCCAGCGCTCTACGAAAAAGGCATGACGGTAGCAATCTCACGGTATAAGCAGAACCCCTTCTCTCCGCTGTGCGGGCACAAATCAACCAGTTATCTTGATCGGCTGCTGGCCCTGCGCGAGGCCCAAAAGGCCGGCGCGGGCGAAGCGCTATGGTTTACCGTTGGCGAAAAATATCTCGCCGAGGGTTGCATCAGCAATGTTTTCATTGTTACCGCTGATGGAGAAATCGCCACCTGCCCGATCGAGCATCCGCAACATCCCGGCAATCGCATGGCGCTGCCCGGAATCACACGCTCACTGGTGTGCAATCTCGCAGCGGAGTCTGCTCTCGCCATGCACGAAAAGCCGCTCACCATTAACGACCTATTGTCCGCCAAGGAGGTTTTTATCACCAATGCAATCATGGGAATTATGCCCGTTGTGCGAATTGAACGTCATGTCGTCGGCAACGAAAAACCGGGCGCGGTGACACAGCGGCTGCGGCAGGCCTATCTCGCCCATCTGGATAAACTATGCGTAGCACCTTGAAGCTGGAGACCCTATTATGAAGCGTACAAAAGCAACCTCTCCCGCCGGCCCAAAAGCAGTTCCGGCTCGGGGCAACTCAACTCGGGATGTCGCCCACAGCCAGCGGCGGCCGGAAAATCTCTGGTGCAGCGGTAAAGCAGGCCCATATTTACTTGACGCCGTAGCGCAATTTTTAGATGAGCTAGCACCACCGGCCCTCGCCGAGCCGTGGGATAATGTCGGTCTCCTTAGCGCATGCCCCGGGGCTTCGGTTGCCAAGGTGCTTGTGGCGATTGACCTTACCGCGGCAGTACTTCATGAGGCAATGGCCTGGGATACCGATTTATTGGTATGTTATCATCCGCCCGTTTTTCAACCGCTGAAAACGCTAGTTCCCCAGCCAAATGCCCCGTGCGGCAACGCACTTTTGGCGCACGCGGCGGGCATTTGGATATACAGTCCACACACCGCGCTCGATACCGCCAGCGGCGGCACCAATGATGCACTGGCTGAGGCTCTTAAACTGAACGTTGCAGGCAGCCTGCGCCCCAGCCATGCGGGCGAGCCACACCTTAAACTTGTGACCTTCATTCCTGAAAGCGACGTCGAAAAGGTCGCCGATGCCGTATTTCTCGCCGGCGCCGGCCGCATTGGCCGCAAGAGCCGTTACCACCACTGCAGTTTTCGTACGCCGGGCACCGGTACTTTTTTTGGTGATGAATCCACCCATCCAACCGTTGGCGAGTCGGGTCGCATGGAGTTTGTGCGTGAAGTACGTTTTGAAACAGTGCTGCCCGCCCGATTGGCCGATGCGGTTGTGGCAGCCTTGCGAACCAGCCATCCTTACGAAGAACCGGCCTTTGATTTGCTCATGATGCATACCTCGCCCGACGCCACCGGCACCGGAAGAATTGCTCACGTTAAACATACCCTGCTGGAGTTGGCCCAGCACTGCAAAACCCGCTTGGGCCTATCACAGGTACAGGTTGTCGGCGAACCGTCAAGACATATTAAAACGGCGGCCATTATTGCCGGCAGCGCCGGGCGCCTGGCGCTCGATTGCGGCAGCCATCCGTCGCCCGATTGCCTCATTACCGGCGAGCTTAAACATCATGATATGCTGGCATACAAAGCTGCCGGCATCGCAACCATCTGCCTTGGCCATGGCTCCAGCGAGCAGCCGGTGCTGCACCGGTTAAGAGAGCGCCTGTCCGAGCAATTTAGCTCGCTTGAGGTACGCGTTTCAACGGCGCATGTGGAACCCTTTACCATCGTGTGAGGCAGCCTCATACAACAGCCTATGGCATCACGGTTGCAGCGTCACCGCGGGGTACACGCAGCGCGGCCTGCAGGCCGCGAGAGAGTAGATGGAGATAGTAGAAAGCAGAGCTTGGGGCGCTGCAATTTTGGGCCCGGTCGCGGCGATGTCGTGACGGAGAACTGGAACAACAGATGGGACGTTTCTTGTTGTCATAACAAGATGTTACGAGCCGGTTGCGTTGTCTCGTCCTCAAAATTCACAAAATTGTATTGGCGTATGGCGTCGAAGGCTGCAGCGGTGCCAATTTGTTGTAAGTTGGTGTC
>JAJXZA010000158.1 GCA_021780285.1 Planctomycetota bacterium | reverse complement strand
GCGGCTTTACAGGAGCATTGGGAGATACCAGAACCCAAAAATTAAGGGGTGTTTGTGGTGGAGACTTTCGGCCTTATTTGCAAAATAATGCGGTTTTCAGGGCCAAAGTGCGAAAGTTGGGCTAAGAATACAACTTAAATTATGACGCTAAATTCACCACAAACAAGACCATTTCGCGCCTATTTTTTACCATTTTAAGACATGTTGACGGCGACACCATTTATCGTAAGCTATTGTAATATAATGTGTTATGTGATATTTGATGGGCGGGCATATAAAAAGTTTTTATATTATAGTACCCGATGATATGCTTAAACTGCATCATTTGGCCCTGAGGTAAGGCACCATGAAAAAACGGCCGCTCGTTGGAATTGGAACCGATACCACCATGAAGTTCGGCCGCGAACTCATGCGCGGTGTCTTGCGCTACGCCAACGCCCGTCGGCACTGGTTGGTGCACGAAGAAATGCGCGTCAATCAACCCACACTCCCCAACTGGCCGCAATGTGATGGCGCCATACTTGCCGGCGCTGAGCCGGAGGTGCTTGCCCTTATACGGCGCCAATGCCGACATCTGGTTATTTGTTCGGGCAATTACAATCCCGCGGATCAGCCCATTGTATGTGCGGACAGTGCGGCAATCGGTCGAATGGCGGCTGAGCATCTGGCTGACTGCGGCCTGCGGTATTTTGCGTTTTATGGTCGCAGCGGCGAAGCGGTTGCCGAACGGCGTTACACCGGATTTAAAAAGGCGCTGGAGGCGCGCGGCTACTCGGCCGCGGTTAGCCCGGTGACATGGCCGGCGACCTATTATTGGGTAGGCCGCAGTCATTGGCCGGCGCTAACAAGCTGGATTACGGCACTGCCTAAACCGGTGGGTATTTTTGCGCAGGACGATATGGCGGCCCATGATCTGGCGGCGTTATGCGAAGCGCGGGCCATTGCCGTGCCCGACACCGTGGCGATCATCGGCGCGAACAATGATGATCTGCTATGCGAAAGCGCCTGGCCGCCGCTATCGAGCGTGCGGGTAGATTTTTCGCAGGTGGGTTATCTGGCTGCACGCCAATTGGACCGCATGCTGAGCGGTGAACCAATACCGGCTGCCGAGCGATGGCTGGAGGTTGCGCCTGCAGGGGTTGCCGCCCGCCAGAGCACTGCGGTGCTGGCCGTGGATGAGCCGCACGTGGCCACGGCGATTGCCTACATTCGCGACCATGCGTGCGACCCGTGCAGCGTAGATAAGGTGGTGGCACAAGCGCCGGTCAACCGCCGCTGGCTGGAGCGGAAGTTTATGCAAAAGCTAGGGCGCACCATACACGGGCAGATCACGCAAGCACGCATGGAAATGGCGATTCGGCTGCTTGGCGACTCGGACGATACGCTCGAGCAAATATCCAGCCGCTGCGGGTATACGGAGGTGCAGCATTTTTGCCGGGCATTTCGGCAAAACCAGGGCGTGCCGCCAGGAGCGTTTCGGCGCAGCCAGCGCGAGCGGGCGTAAGGATGCGGGGGGCAACGCGACGGCGCGACGGGGGGATTCACCACGACGACACAACGGACGAGCCAACGGGGGTGGATTCACCACAATCCCGATCACAGATGATCAAAAGGATACCGGGACAGGCGGCACAACGACACAAAGGACGGGGAGGGTGATGGGTTGTTTTTATTTTTATTCACATTCGTTGTGTCGTTGTGGTAAAAAATCGTCGCCTCCAGTATGTGGACGCTGTGGTTGGGCGCCTCTCTGGGAATGGGCTGGGGCGCGGTGAAGGGAGTCGCCGGTTGGTCTGAAATGCGGCTGTCAACAAAGCGCGGGGTGAAGTCAGGATGTCTGGACTGGATATTGTTTATATAATACAAATGGATCGGTTGCTCTCGGTTGGTAAACTTGGCCAGCATGCCGATGCAACTTCAGGAGATTTTCGTGCGGTTGCTTGCTGAATTAAGTTTGAAGGCCAACGATCGCCAGGCCGTGCTTGAAGCTGCGGCCATTTTGCAGTCGCGTTTTCCGGTGCAGCGGGTGGTGCTATTCGGTTCTAAGGCCCGCGGTTGTGATGATGCCCAATCTGACATTGATTTGCTGGTTCTCACGAGCCGACCAGTAGCCCCATCGGAAAAGGACCGGATGACCAACGCCCTCTTCGAGATTGAGTGCAAGCGAGCGGTTGTGCTTAATAAGTTCGTGGTGCCGCTGGAACAGTGGGAGCGGGGACTTTACCGTGTGCTGCCCATTCATGCGGAAGTCGAACGGGATGGGGTGCTGGCATGAACGACGACGATGCCCGCCAAGTGCTGGCGCAGGGCTGGATGAACAAGGCCGAGGCTGCATTGGCGGCGGCGAAGAGAGACTTTGCGGCCGGCGATATGGGCCTTGCGGTGAACCGAATATATTATGCCTGCCCCTACGCAGCCAGCGCTGTGCTGTTGGCGGAAAAGCGCCAGTTCAGCAAGCACGCTGGCGTGCGGGCGGCTGTGCATCAACACCTGGTTAATACGCAACGCCTTGGCAAGCAATGGGGGCAGTTTTACGACCAGGCCTTTGAAGACCGGCAGGAAGCTGACTACCAAGCCTTGGGCGAGTTTGACGAGGCACGCGTACTGGATCGCATTGGTCTGGCGGTAGAATTTGTTAATGAGATGCGCCGCCTACTGGCAGAAAACCCGTCTCCCAAAGGATAAGGATAAGGTTGCGGCGGAGCACACCGCCTAAGATCCGCGGATTGCCTAGCGCAATCGCTAATTAAGAGCGTGGAACAGGCGGTGCGGCGGAGAATTTTTCCGGGTGCGGTAATTTTCCGGGCGGTCAGCCGGCTGCGCCGGTAACGCAGACATCTTGTCTGCATCGGCCCGAGTGTGGGATTCTGCGTTCCGCTTCAGAACAAGGCAGGCCGCCAGCGCCTTGTACCCGGCAAAAGCGCCCGGGGTGCCAATAAAATCGGCATGATCCCGGGCTGCCCGGCAAAATTGCCACGCCCATTTTTCCTTAAATAGATTTGACAAAAAAAATTGCGAGCCTATTATGTCTTGTAACAGGTGTTCGTCGTGTGTTTGCCGACGGATGAAAAGGGAAGGCGGTTGAAACCCGCCGCGGACGCGCCGCTGTAAAGGGCAGCAAAGGCGTTCGATCACTGAAGTGCGTTTCTCCAGCGCAGGCTGGATGGTAAAAGCCGGCGATTTCAGCCATGAAATTGCGAAATGTGCCCCGGGAAGATCGTTCGCCGTTCTCCAGCCCTGAGCCAGAAGACCTGCCTGTTGATGGCCAAAAAGTCCTCGCGAATACGGGACACAAGGCCGAGTAAGTAATTGGTGCTTGGCATCGTTGGTGCGAATGTGTTGCCGCGCGTGCGGTGACTCGGCGAAGGCATAACGGCTTAGTTGGCTGTGCGCGTGACTTGGCCTCATTCGTTGGTGCCACGAAAGGAAAGGTCGCGGGTATGAAGCCACTTTTTTGCATGGCAGGTGCGTTGGCATTGACCGGAAGTTTGGTGGTTGGCGGGGCGGCTGCTGCGGGTGCGCCCGCGGCGGATGTTGGCGCGAGCGTGCTCGGGTTTAGCGCAGGGGCTAATACGCTCGTTACTCCGTCGGCGAACGCCAGCGGCGCTGTGGGGCCGCTGGCTACCAGTGGCGGCTATGGCTACAACCCCTTTGCATCGCAGTATAACAGCGGGTCGTTGGCTGTTGTGGGTGCCGGCGGCTATGTGGATATTGAATTGCAGAAACCAGTTGCCGGCAACGGTTACATCGGCATTTTTACAAATGCGGCCTTTGAGCTGGGTAATCCCAACGCCGTCGGCTCGGCGCCGCAGGCCGGCAGCTATACTGCGGGCGTCGCTCCGTCTGTTGGAGAATATTCTACGCTGTCGCAGGCTGTTATTAAGGTAGGCTATGTTCCCAGCGGCAGCACCAGCGTGCCAACGTCGCTTGCGGCCCTGGCTGGTGGCAAGGCGGTAGCCCTAGACGTTCCAAGCAATTACTACACCGATACGACAGTGACCGTGGCTTCCGCTGGCGGCTATGCAGTGGTCGGCAATGGCTCGCAGATTGCCAGCCAGGCCATACCTTACTATGCAGCTCCAACTGCAGTCGAGACGGCTGCCGGCGAGTACGATTCGCTTGCTCCGCTGGCCAATCAAACACTGGCGGGCATAGAGAGCGCGTTTGGCGGCGGCGCGGGTGGAACATGGCTGCCGATTGGCTTGTCTGCATCGCAGCAAATTAATTTCATTCAATTAAGCGTGCCAACCGGCGATGCGTTAATTCTTGATTCGGTCGCGGCTGCCCCCGCGCCCGAACCGGCATCTCTGTTGCTTTTGGCTTTGCCGTTGATGGCGCTACCTTTGCTGCGGCGGCGCATGGGCCAATCCTTGCGAACAGAAAGGACCTGCTGACCATGGTGCGCAAAGGCTTCACCCTTACCGAATTGCTGGTGGTGTTAGCAGTAATGGCCATTTTGATTGCGCTGCTGCTGCCGGCGCTGGCGGCCGCCGATGCCGATGCCCAGTGTGCCGTCTGTTTAAGCAACCTGCGGCAACTGGGCATCGCGGCCCAGACGTATACGGTGAGTTGCGAAGGGTTTTATCCGCTGGCGTATGAGGGAGGGGGTAATCCGTCGTGGGCACTTGATATAGCGGTCAATCCGCAAACGGGGCAGCGAACGTATGAACCGGGCATCATGTGGCTGGGCGCAGCGAACATTAACGTCATGGTGTGTCCGGCGGTGCAGCAGAACCCGGCGATCGGGCAAATGGTGTATGGCTATAATTACAACACCAGCTACATCGGCCATGGCGATCTTGAGGTCAATCCAACGCCGGCACGCGTTACAGATGTGCGTTCGCCCAGCACGTGTGCGTTGTTTGGCGATGGGGGCTATTGGGGCGGCATCAATTACTTTATGCGTGCACCCGACCGGCTAAGTCCGGTGCCGCCCAATGCTGATGGCGTGCAACCCAACGAGCGGGCCGCCGGCACACAGGCGTTTCGTCATATCAACGCCACGAATGTGGCCTACTGCGACGGCCATGCGGGCACCCAGCACGATCGCTACACCCTCACCGAGCCAACGCCGGCGGTGGTTGGCACGGGCACAGGGTTTTTGTCGGCGGATAATTCGGCGTATCAAACGTATTAATCGGGCTCAACTCGCAGGGCGCGGTGCGTCATACCAATACTGTCCGGAATATGTTAACGCTACAGCAACACAATGTTAACACAATCTTAATGGCGCTTTCGCGCCGAATATGTTCTACTCTCGGCCATGAGTAAAGCAGACCAACAACTCGTGGCCGCGG
>JAJXZA010000393.1 GCA_021780285.1 Planctomycetota bacterium | reverse complement strand
AGATTGTGCTGGTGTCGGCCTCAACCGAACTGCCGATGCTCCCGACGGGCAAGCGAGCCCTCCGACTAGCCAAATTTAATAATTACGCGTGAGTCGGCAGGACCGATTCATCCACCGCAACTTCACTCTCATAAACGATTGGAATGTTGAATTTGCCGGTATGGCTTACCCGCGATATTTTCGGATGCTCACTGCTCGGCGCTACGGGCCCATCCTCGTAAACATCCCAAGAAAGCCCAAGGTCTCGTACCATCTGATGGTCCAACTCTGGCGTGCGACCGTAAGTCGTCAGATAATTACCGATCATGGTGCTGTCGGCGCCGGCAAAGAAAATCCAGCTCTGCAGGTCGCGCAGACAAACCTCGCGTCCGCCGGCGACTTTGAGCTCTACTCCCGGAAAAATAAAACGACACACACTGATGATCTTCAGGCATTCCATCGGAGCAAGTTTTTCCTGACCGGACAAGGGCGTTCCGGCAATAGCATTGAGAAAATTGATCGGCATTACGTCAACGCCCAAATCGCGGAGCGTGAAGACCATATCCAGACGATCCTGCCAGCTTTCACCCATGCCAAATATGCCGCCCGAGCAAAGAGACAACCCGGCTTGCTTGGCTGTTTTGAGGGTATTTAATCGTTCGCTATACGGGTGTGTTGAAACAATTTCGGGATAAAAACGCTCGCTCGTCTCAAGATTATGGTTGACGCGCCGTACGCCGCTTTCATAAAGAAAGCTGGCCGTCTCGGGCGTAAGCGCCCCCAGGGTGGCGCAGGCTCGTGTTTTGCCTTGTTTCGCTATTTTTTGCAGCAGCGGGCCAATCCACGTTTCAAGCTCTTGGCGTGTCGGACCGCGACCGGAATTAACAATGCCGAAGCTGTCCGCCCCCACCAAACCGGCATGCTCCGCTGAATCAAGTATCTGTTGATCGGTCAGTTTGCTCTGACCCTCTACCGCTGTCTGATAATGCGACGACTGCGCGCAGAACTTGCAATCTTCAGAACATCCACCAACCTTGGCGGCTACAATCGCACAAAACCTGATCTTGCGACCTTTGAAGCCAATACGTATTTTGTTTGCCCAATAAAACAAGTCCGGCAGGTCATCGCCCGTCACCTCGATGAGCCTTTGGGCGTCCTGCCGGCCTATAAGCTCGCCGCCGAGCACGCGCTCGGCCATAGATTGAACCTGCTGTAGCAATTTACACTCCCATGCGGCCATGCGACGGCCAAAGCGATGCTTTGCCCGTTACGCTGCATCATCGTTTTAACGCAAAGGTTGCGGGTTAAAGCGGCCAAGAAGGTTAACGTAGTTTTCCAGTACGATCTGGTTGTTCATAAGCCGGTAAAAAAGCACAAGCCCATGCCGATTGTCAATAACCGTAAGTTGATCCGCTATCGCGCGGCTGGGGCTTTCGGTAATCAGCGTGTAGTCGCCATTGGTGCTTAACATGTCCGCTCGCACTGGAGTGCTGCCGCTCCGGAATAAAAACACTCCAATCGCCAAAACAACCGCTGATGTAGCTAAAACCGCCAGTATCAGAGAATCACGTTTCATGGTGTACTTCCTTTTCATTGATCCGCAACAGCATATCCATGCGTCGCAATACGTCCGATTTAATACCGATAAAATTACTGCCGAGCGCGAATCCGGCGAATCGCCTGCGCTACGCTGGTTGCTTGCGTAAATGACTGAAACTTCGGATCACTTTCTGATGTCAAGACCCCTGACAGCAATCCTTTATCGGCATCCAAAACCCACAAAACCGCATACTGCCCGGTATTGCCGGCAGCAAAGAGAAAATGCCCCCCACCGCCTACCTGTGCCTTGGCCGCAGGCGTATGAAGCCGCGCAATCAACATGCCCACCAGGGACAGGTTCACAACCACCATCGCTACGATAGCCCATCGTTTCAACGTCATCGGTTTTGCCTCCTTCAAAAAAAAAAGGACAAAGCTGGCATTAACCAGAACACCATTTTCCAGATTGTAACCGCGGACCGAACCTGCGGCCACCTCATGGGTTTTACGATTGCTTGCTGCGGCGAGCGCTGCGGAACGCCACCAGCACAATCACAAAAAATAGCAGTGCGCCCAACAAGTATGGGGGCATATGCCCGTTAAGCTTGCCTATTTTAGGATACTCTGGCGCCAATTTTTTGATCTGTGCCTGGCAAACTCCCGCCAACAGCAGACTTGTCGCCGCCGCCCCAAGCCCCGCAAAATACAAACTGCGGTTGCGGCCCGCTATTGGCCTTACGCTCGCTGCGGCATGCCGCTGCGAGCTGATTTTTAAGAGCTTGTTCATAGTCAAAATGATAAAGCCCGCCTTATTGCTGTCAAGACAATAATCTGCCTATTTGCGCGTTGCCTTTGCCAAATGCCACTCGCTGTGCACGCCCAAACCGTCGCTAATCGAAGTGCCGCCCGCTTTGAGCCGAGCGACAGATGCATCAGCGAACCGCAGAAACCAACGCATCCATTGCGGTCTTAAATTCCCGCTTGGGCATCACGCCCACAAAACGACGCACAATCTGCCCCCGGTCAAAAAGGATGATTGTCGGAATGGAGTTGATATTATACTTAATAGCCGTGTCGTGGTTGGCATCGGTATCTACCTTGCCTACTTTGATGCGGCCTTTGTATTCCAAAGCGAGTTCGTCAATAGTGGGAGCCAGCATTCGACATGGGCCACACCACTCCGCCCAAAAATCAACGAGAACCGGTTCCGATGAACTCAAGACCTCTTGCTGAAAATTGCTATCGGTAAATTGTAGTACGCTTTCGTTTGCCATCGCAAAACTCCTCAAACCAAAAAGCTCGTTCGCACCATGCGAACAGCCCGAAGGTTACGACTCAATCCTAAAAACTGCCGTAGGCAATGTCAAACTCCCAAATCCCACCCCCTGTGGTTCCACCGCGGCGCTGCTAATTGCCGCCATTCAGCAAAGTTGCTATCTCGGCCATCATTTCAACCTCCACGGTTGCGCCCAGCGGCAAACTTGATACGCCCACCGCCGCGCGAGCATGTTTGCCCTGATCCCCAAATATTTCTACCAGCAAATCGCTGGCGCCGTTTGCCACCTGCGATTGCTGTTGAAACTCCGCCGCACAGTTCACAAACACTCCAAGCCTTAGCACACACCGCAAATTCGCCCAATCGCGGCCACACGCTTCAAATAAAATAGCAACACAATTGATCGCTGCCAGTCGCGCCGCCGCTCGGGCGTCCTCAAGCGATACCACCGTGGGTGTAGCGCCGATATATTTGAGTTTGCCGTCTATGCTTGGAAGTTGCCCGCTGATGATGGCTATATTGCCGGAAGTACAAAAGGGAATATAAGATGCGATCGGCTTAGGAACAGTCCCCAGTACGATATTTAGCCTCGCCAGATTCTCCGCAATCGTTGATTTCATAAGTCATCTTTCTGCATTACAGAATCTATCTCATCACGCGACAGCCCCCGTCCCCGCCGGGCATCGTTCCGACGGCTCGTTGGAGCGACTCGCCCGCAGGCGGTAACATGCCGATTATGATACCGGCTGCCGCACTATTCTGTCGCGATTCATTCTACCTTGTGCCCGCAGCGGCGCTTATCGTTCTAGTTCTTACGATGCGGTGGCTGGCGCGCCGTCGGCCACGCTATGCGGCAGGCGAGGCGGTATTGCCGTTAATGGCCGCCACAGCGTTGCTGCTGGCATTGGCCCGCCCCTTTGTTAATTGGCCGACGCCGCCTGTCAAAAAAATCGTTGTTCTGGTCGAGCTTTCTCCTAATACTCTTGGCTCGCCTTGGACGCGATCTTCCTGGCTCATCCGGACGCTGACACGCAGGCTTCCTCATGATGCCAAAGTTTGGCTCGTGCCCTTTGATCGAACCGTGCATCCATTTAACGCTCCCACAAGTCTTAAAGGCCTGTATATTCCCACTGCCGCCTGGCAGGCAAGCCCGTCCCGGCGAACCAACATTGCCGCCGCCCTTGCATGGGAGCCTCCCACATGGCGGCATTTCGCTCGTTGGCTCTTTGCCTCAGGGGTGGGCCGCTGGCCAAAGGTATCCTCGCCGCCGCATTCGCTGGCCGTTACCATAGCAGCACCACCACAACCTGATGCCGGCATCATAGCATTACACGTAACGACACAACCTGCATCTGCAGGGCATCGCACAGTCACGCTAACCGCGACAATTCAGGCCACAGGCCCTTTAGACTGTGGATTGCAGCTCTGGCGCAATTCAACCGCAATCGCCGGGCAACGCCTTGTGTTCCGAGGCACTGGCGCAAAAAGCATCATATTTTTCGGTGGAAATGTAAGTACCGGCAGACTCTATCACTACAGCCTTCGCCTTGTTACGCATGATCCCTGGCCACAGGATGACGTCGCAGCCATTGATCTGCCGCCCGATAGGCCACTGCGACTCGCTATTGTATCTGTGCATCGCCCCAAACATTTACCCTCGGCTCTTGCGGCAGCTGACTATCTCTCACCGCAGAAGCTTTTACTCCCACAAATCACGCAAGATTATGGCATATTTGTATTGTACAATATGCCCAAGCAAGCATTCCCCACCGGCAGCGCCCGTGCGCTGGCCCATGCGGTAAGCAATCAAGGCACGGGACTGGTACTTTATGGCGGCCATCAAGCCTTCGGACCAGGTGGCTATGCTATGCAGAATTCCCTGGACCAGCCGGCGTTACAATGGCGGCTGGAGCGCATCTCGCCGCTGGCGTCCGCGCCGCCAAAGCCGCCGCCTGTTTCCATAACATTTCTGTTTGATGCCAGTGGTTCAATGGCGTCTCATGTCGCATTGAGTGGTGGAGCATCGCGCTTTGGCTTGGCGCTTCACAGCGCCGCCGTCGCAGCCCAATTACTCCCGCACAACTCCACCATTAACGTTGTGGCGTTCAGCGATCATGCTCAAATGTTATTCAAGGGGAGCCCAGCCGCCTTTCATGCGGCAGTGGTTCAACTGCAGCAGCGGGTTCTGCCCACAGGTCCTACCAATCCGGATACTGCGTTGCCGGTTATACGCCGGGTCGCTCCAGTCGGCAGCATGCTTATAATGCTTACCGATGGTCAGATACCCAACTTAAATATATCCGCATGGACACAGATTATTAAAGATCGCCGCTTGCGATTCACCGTCATAGCACCGCCCGGCGAATCCTCGGCGCTCCGCTCGCTGCTCGACCGAACTCATACCCAACATCTCGCCGCCATTACACCCCAGGCTTGGTCTAGGTTGCTCCATCGCGCCGTAGCTCAAGTGCTTTTTGGCCGAGTCCATCATGTCCTCATCCCCTGGTCGGCGCCGCAACTGAACGTGTCGGGC
>JAJXZA010000369.1 GCA_021780285.1 Planctomycetota bacterium | reverse complement strand
CCGCACATGACGATTCTCCACGTTACCGCACCGCCGATGAAGTCGCCCGTAAGCTCATCGCCGGTCAGCGCCCCTGGCAGGCCGTGGAAGACCGCATCACACAGCTCAAGCGTACAATAAACGGCGCCGAGGGTGAACTCAAAAAATCTCCGCCCGAGCCTGAAAAGTCGCAGTTGCTTAAGCAAATTGAAGATGCCAACCAACTGCTGGCCGCCGCCGAAAAGGATAAAGCCTCGCAGGTGCAGCTCTACGAAATTGAATTGGACCGCAAGAGCGTGCACCTTACGCACGAGGGCATTCAAAAAGCCCAGGAATTTGCCGGCGTCGGCTCGTTTTATATCGGCAGCAACATGGACTGGCCCCACCTGCTTGAACAGAGCCTGCGCGCGCATGTGGTTTACGAGCGCGACAAAGATTACGTCGTGCAAAATGGCGAAGTGGTGATTGTTGACGAGTTTACCGGCCGACTTATGGTGGGCCGCCAATGGAGCGACGGTCTCCATCAGGCCGTTGAAGCTAAAGAACGCGTTACCGTCAAACCCGAAACGCAAACCATGGCCACCATCACCATCCAGAACTTTTTCAAGCTCTATAAACGCATCGCCGGCATGACCGGCACCGCCATGACCGAAGCCGAGGAGTTCACCAAAATATACAACCTGGAAGTTGTAAACATTCCGACCAATCGTCCCGTTGTACGCCAGGACGACGACGACAAAATCTTCATGACGGAGCGCGGCAAATGGAACGCCATCGTCGAAACCATCAAAGAAGTCAGCGACCGCGGCCAGCCGGTGCTCGTCGGCACCACCAGCGTCGAAAAGTCGGAACGGCTCTCTGAAATGCTCAAAGCGCGTTACGGCATCGAGCACGAAGTCCTCAATGCCAAAAACCATGAACGCGAAGCCGACATCGTCGGCAAAGCCGGGCGGCAGTATGTCAACAAACAGGGGCAGACTGTCGGAGCTGTCACCATCGCCACCAACATGGCCGGTCGCGGAACCGACATCAAGCTTGGCGCCGGCGTGGTGGAAGCCGGCGGGCTTTTTGTGCTCGGCACCGAGCGACACGAATCGCGCCGTATAGACAACCAGTTGCGCGGTCGTTCGGGCCGTCAGGGCGACCCGGGCGCGTCGCGCTTCTTCGTAAGTCTTGAAGATGATCTCATGAAGCTCTTCGCCGGCGAAATGCACCTGCGGGCCTTGCAGCGCCTTGGCATGAAAGAAGACGACTGGATTGAGCATAAGTGGCTCTCCAAATCGGTGGAGCGTGCCCAGCGCAAAGTTGAGGAACGCAACTTCGGCATCCGCAAAAACCTTCTCGAATATGACGAAGTCCGAAATTATCAACGCAAGTATTTCTACACCAACCGGCAAACAATTTTGGAAGGCCGCAATCTCCAGACGCTTATTTTCGAAATCATCGGCGAAGCGGTGGATGATGCGGTCAATTTGTATTTGGCGCGCGACTATGTGCCATCGGTGGTGTCGGAATGGGTAAAAACCAACTTCAATACCGTGATCGAGCCGCCCGACCTGCGCGACACCGAATTAGCCGTGCTGGAAATGACCATTCGCGACAAAGCGCGTGAAGAAGCCCGCACCAACATCCATACGTCGCTTTCGGAGTTCATGGACCCCGATGCCGACCCGCTCGACTGGGACTACGCCGGTCTATCGGCATGGGCCGGCAACGCTTTTGGCGTCAAGATCACGGCGTCGCAGCTCAAAACGCTTGATCGTGAACACATTGCCGAAACGCTCGTGGATAAAGCACTCGACCAGATTGACCATAAAGATTGTTCTCCGCTGGCGAAGTATCTTGTGAAGAACTATGCCCAGCAGCAGCTTGCCCAATGGGCCAACAGCAAGTTCGATTGCAACATCGGCGACGAAGAACTCGTCGGCAAATCTGCGGACCAGGCGGTGGAAATCATTCTCGCCAAGGCCAGGGCGGCTTACCAGGCTCGCGAAATCGCCCATCCCGTAGAGTATGCATTGGAAGCCACCATCGGCGGCGGCGGCATCGCCAACGTTTACGCCTCCGAGCAGCTTGCCACCTGGGTAAAGGCCAAGTACGCCGCCTCACTCACCGGCGATGAAATTCGCACATTGCCGCTGGCCAAGCTTCATGAAAAGCTCATCGCTATTTCACGCCAGGCAAATGCCGAGCTCGATTCGGTAATCACACAGAAGGTGGACACCCTTACAGAATCTAAAGACCTTGCGGCGTGGGTGGCCGAACGGTTTGTAACCCCGGTGGCCCCCGATGAGTTTGAAGGCGAACCACGTGAAGAAAAACTCGCCCGCCTGCTGGAGCTGGGCCATGCATTTCTGCGGCGAGAGCTTACCGAGTTGGAACGCAACGTTCTGCTGCAGATATTTGACGTGTCCTGGAAAGACCACCTGTATGCCATGGATCAATTACGTGACTCGATCGGCCTGCGCAGCATTGCGCAGCGCGACCCGGTCACCGAGTACAAGCGCGAAGGATCTAAGCTCTTCACGCAATTCCAACAGGTGCTGCGCGACCGTGTAACCGACGTAATCTTCCATGTGCGGGTCGCCTCCAGCGAAGAAATGCGCAACGTGTACGCCCAACAGCAGGAAGTTTTTGACACGCACGAGTCCTATGGCGTTGACCAAAGCGCCGCTGCGGAAGCGGCCTCAGTTGGCGCTGCTGCCGACGATGAGCAAGAGCAGCCGGTGGAGCCCATCGTCAACGCTGTGCCCAAAGTCGGCCGCAACAGCCCGTGCCCGTGCGGCAGCGGTAAAAAATACAAGCAATGCTGCGGCCAGGGCGCCTGAGCCTGCCGTCGCCCCTCATGAGGAAAGACATCATATGCCTATTTGCAGCGTTGCCATTGTCGGCCGACCCAACGTGGGAAAGTCGAGCCTGCTGAATTTTTTGGCCGGCCGCCGAATCTCCATTGTAGACCCTACCGCCGGCGTTACACGCGACCGCATTGCCACGCTGATCGAGCACAGCGGCCGCCGATTTGAACTGGTGGATACCGGCGGTTTTGGCGTTACCGACAGCGACAATTTATCACGTCAGGTGGAAGAGCAAATTCAACTCGCCATGAAGTCGGCTTCGCTTTTGCTGTTTGTTGTGGACATCCGAACCGGACTCACCCCCGCCGATAAGCAGGCGGCCCTGATGGTGCGCAGCAGCAACCGCCCTGTGCTGCTGGTCGTCAATAAAGCCGATAGCAGCGCCATGGAACGGGCTGCCGCCGACTTTTATGCCATGGGCTTTGCCGCGCCAATCATGGTCTCTTGCCGCGAAAACCGCGGGCGTGTGCAACTACTCGACGCCATTGTCGAGCATCTTCCAGCAGACCCTGACTCCGCAATTTCCATCGGCGAGCCTGAAATTAAGCTTGCCATCGTCGGTAAGCGAAATGCAGGAAAGAGCAGTTTGGTAAACGCCCTGGCAGGTCAACCGAGGGTGATTGTTTCTGAAATTCCCGGCACCACCCGCGACAGCGTGGATGTCAGAATCGAATCGGGCGGCCGTTCGCTGATCGTCATAGATACGGCAGGCGTACGCAAGAAGGCTCGCATGACCGCCAGCGATCTGGAGTTTTATGCCTTTCATAGGGCCCAGCGTTCGATTCGCCGCGCCGATGTCGTGTTGCTCCTGATTGACGCTACCGTAAGCGTTGGCGATGTGGATAAAAAGCTTACCGCTTACATCACGCAGGAGCACAAGCCTCTGATATTGGGCTTCAATAAATGGGACCTCGTGCAGGGCCGGGCATCGCCGGAAGAATTTGCCTCTTATATTGGAAAGCTATTGCCCCAAGCAGAATATGCCCCGGTCGTATGTCTAAGCGCCAAGGACAATGACAACCTGGATCAAACCGTCCAACTTGCCTTTACACTTCACGCGCAGGCAGGCATCAGACTCTCAACCGGGCAGCTTAATCAAGCTGTGGAAGACATCCTCAGGCAGCGCGGCCCCAGCAGCCCAACCTCGCAGGTGGTGAAGGTATATTACGCCACCCAAACCAGCACATGCCCGCCAGAAATTGTACTTTTTGTTAACAATCCGCAGCTTATCACCGAAGAGTACCGTCGCTATTTTGTACGCCAGCTCCGCCAGCGAACATCCCTCACCGAGGTGCCCATAAAACTGGTGGTGCGAAGCCATCATCGCCGCGCAACGCCTGATAATGCTTAAAAGGCATCCGCAAACTCCTCCCGGGTAAGACGGCATCATTGGCTTACGCCGACCACTGGCCCAAATCGGCTTGTTTCGCGTATAGTACTTGACTGTTTTGTCGCGGACGCCCTGCTGCCGCTGCGGACCGAACTGACCTGCCTAAAGAGCCGTTGGCCGGGCATGCACTATCGGCGGCAAGCCGCTTTCGCCTGGGTTTCTTCTAAAAAGGGTTCACATGCACCAATATGCTCGACGGGCTATCTTTCGCGTAAGCATTTTAGCGGCGTGCTTTGGCGGCTTTGCTTGCCTGACCAATGCCACTTGCGCCTCGGCCGCACCCGCGGCCTCCAGCACGGCTAAAGCCATCAGCGATCCCGATTCGTATGCTGAAAAAATCAGCCTTCTGGTGCGGCAGCAGAATATAGATGCCCTCGCTGCACTGCCAGCGCTGACCAGCCAGCCTAAAGACAAAACGCTTAACCAATGGCGACAGGCATATATTACAGCCATGCAAAAGGCTGCCGCGCAGAGCACAGAGGAGTACCTTAAAGAGACGAGGCTTGCCCACCAGGCCATTGCCAAAAATAAACTTATTACCGCCATGGGCTATACCCTTGCCGCTTATGCCGTGGCACCCGACCGGGCAAAATTTCGTCACCTGCCGTGGGTTATTAAGCTGACCAATCAGGTTTCGGCCCGTGCAAAATCCGATGATCAAAATGGCCATTGGCTCGAATCGCTGCAACTCTACAGCGCGTTGAACTCACTGTATAAAATTTCAATGCGGTTCAACAGCGACCTGCAACGGGTGATTCGCCGCACCACACTGCTGGCCATTTACACACCCAAGCAGTTTTACCAGATGCAGGAAAAGCTTCTCAAACAGCGGCAGGCCGCTGCGGCCGCAACTTCACCAGCCAAGGCGCCAAAGGCCACAGTCAAAGTGCCGCCACCCACTTTTTCGCACTGGCAGACCGCCGTCAAAGGCATAGATGAGGACATGCTTCTCGAAGCCATGGAAGAAGCCGAGCATCGCTGGGTCAAACCTGTTGACTATCAGCGACTGATTCTTGGAGGCATTAACGCCCTGGAATTGTTCCCTAAAACGCCGGAACTGGCTCACCCGTTTCCAGGCTTAGCCAAGGCCGAGAACCGCACGGC
>JAJXZA010000007.1 GCA_021780285.1 Planctomycetota bacterium | reverse complement strand
CGGCCCGGAAAATAGCAGCAGCAGGCTTGGGTAGCAGCCCGCTGCAAAAACGTAAAAGGAAGTTTGGATAAAAACAATGGCCATAGAACTTATTCCTGAGATCATCCTGCTGATAACCGCCGTGGCCGCACTGCTGCTGGGCCTTGCGGCCCGCGACTCGGTGCGGCGGCTGGTACAGTGGGTTTCGCTTATCGGTTTGGCCGCGGCTTTGGCGGCCGGGCTGGGCGTGGGAGTTCCGGCGGCTGCCATGGGCCACATCTCACCGCTAGCCAAATACATGACCCTGCTGACCTGTGCCAGCGGCATTTTGCTGGTGCTTAATGCCTGGGGCATGCCTTTTGGCAACGACCCAGCCCGGTGCGATTCGCAATTTCGCGGCGAAACATTTGCCATGATGCTCGTCTCGCTTGCCGGCCTGAGCATGATGGCCAAGGTGGACGATTTAATCTGGCTGTTTTTGGCTTTGGAACTGGTTTCTATTCCCACCTATGTGCTCGTGGCGGCGGGCCGCGGGCAAATCGGCAGCCAGGAAGCGGGCGTTAAATACTTCTTCCTCGGTGCGTTGTCGGTGGCGATATTTCTGTTTGGCTTCAGCTACCTGTATGGTTTTGCCGGCAGCACAAACTTTGCTTCCATTCACCGGGCATTTTTGGTGGCTCAGGGCACCAGTGGCTTGCCATTTGTGGCCGTTATCGGCCTGCTGATGGTGATCCTGGGCGTCTCGTATAAGATCGCGGCAGTGCCGCTGCACTATTATGCACCCGATGTTTACCAGGGCGCGGCAACGCCGGTGACATCCTTCTTGTCGTTTGTGCCCAAGGCGGCGGGCTTTGTCGCGATCATTGTTGTGCTCAACCTTACGGGATGGAATCTCTCGCGCGGGGCCGCCAATGCCGTGCCCTCGCTGCTCGCGGTGATGGCCGTGCTTACCATGACCATCGGCAACGTTTTGGCGCTGCTGCAGCGCAACATCAAGCGAATGCTCGCCTACAGTTCGGTGGCGCACAGCGGGTATATTCTCGCGGCCCTCGTCGCCGGACCCGATTTAATTCACACCCATGTTATTACGGGCGATGGTATCACGGCGGCTGTATTTTATCTGGCAGCCTACGGCATCATGACCATCGGCGTATTTGCCGTGCTCACTTACCTGCAGGGCAAAAGCGACGCCGCAGAAGACCTCGATGATATTGCCGGCATCGCCTCGGAGCATCGCCTCGCGGCCGCCTGCATGGCCATCTGCCTGTTCAGCCTTATTGGCATGCCGGGAACGGTGGGCTTTTTGGGCAAACTGTTTATAGTTCAGGCCGATTTTATCAGCGGCCACGAAGTATTGGCGGTTATTGTGGTGATTAACGCAGCCATTGCGGCGGCGTATTACCTGCGCATTGTCGCTGCGATGTACATACGCGAAAGCTGGACGCCTTTTGTGGTTCGCAAGTCGCCGGCGCTGCAGTTTGCCGGCGCTATTTGTGCCGCACTGGTTATCTTTTTTGGTATTGCGCCAACGCTTCTTATTAACCGCAGCGGCGATTCGGCAAGCAATATACTGCCCTCAGCCAGCGTACAGGTGCATAAACCTGCCGCACGCGCCGCTGCCGTCACGCCCAGGCCCGCCCCCAAACTTATGACGCGCACGCTCGCCGCCGCGATGTAACAAATCGGCGCTGATGTTCGCCCATTGTCATTGTCCGCTTGCGGGCGGCCCAGGTTGGTCGTAATGTTGGCCCGTGCTCTTTTTTATGGAGGATTGCAGCTAATGCAACTTGCCCAGCGTCTCGATGTTGTTGCTGAATCTATTACTCTGGCGGTTACCGCGCGGGCCAACGCTCTTAAAAAGCAGGGCGTGGACGTGGTAAGCTTTGGAGCCGGCGAACCCGATTTCGACACGCCCGCCCCCATCAAAAAAGCCGCCATAGATGCCCTGCTCGCCGGAAAAACCAAATATGAACCTACGGCCGGCACGCTTGAAGCCCGCACCGCCATCGCCCAAAAACTGCGCCAGCACAACAAGCTCGATTATCAGCCCAATCAAATCATCATTTCCGTTGGCGGCAAACACTCGCTGTATGTTTCGTTCATGGCGGTTCTTAACCCCGGCGATGAAGTGATTATTCCGGCTCCCTACTGGGTTAGTTATCCTGAAATGGTAAAGCTCACCGGCGGCGTGCCGGTGGTTGTGCGGGGCGAGCCGGCCAACGATTTTAAAATCACCCCGGCCCAGCTTGCCGCCGCCATTACTCCGCGAACACGCATGGTTATCATCAATTCGCCCAGCAACCCGGGCGGTCATACCTATCATCCCGCCGAGCTTGCCGCATTGGCGGCAGTAATCGCGCCGCATCAGCATATTTGGGTGTGCAGCGATGAAATTTACGAACGCCTTGTTTTTGGCGGCCAGCAAACATGCTCCTGGGCCGCAATTGACTGGCCGCTCTGGAAGGACCGCACCATTACCTGCAATTGCCTAAGCAAAACCTACGCCATGACCGGCTGGCGCATCGGCTATACCGCCGGCCCGCAAAAACTCATTGACGCCATGAACAAACTGCAAAGCCAGATGACCAGCAACATCACCAGTTTTGTCATGCCAGCCATCGTCGAAGCCTATCAAAACCCTGCCGTCGAGCGGGAAGTGCAGGCCATGCGGGAGGCCTTCCAGCAGCGCGCCGAGCACACCTGGCGGCGGCTTACGGCCATAAAGGGTATTACCTGCGTGCGGCCCACCGGTGCGTTCTACGTTTTTGTCGGTATCGCAGCGCTGCTTAACAAGCCCATCGGCCCAAAGCAGAAACTCTGCCGGGACGCGGTGGAATTCGCCTCAGAGCTCCTTAACGAAGCTCATGTGGCTGTGGTGCCCGGCAACGATTTCGGCTTTAACGACCACATGCGCCTCAGCTATGCCACCAGCATGGACAACATCAACAAAGGCATTGATCGTATTGCAACGTTTGTGCAGGGGTAAGGCGAAGCGTCGGCAGGCTTGCGGGCGTTTCGTCTCAGCCGGTGAACTCATTTAACGTCTGGCGCATCGCCGAGGCGGGATGGTGGCCCCAGACGCGCCCGCCGGAATGATTAACGATGTGCGAAATCTCGCTGCCCGGCTTCCCATTGAGCCAGACTGTCGTCAAATGCCGCAGATTAATGCCCTTTGCGTGCGGCGCTTCTATGGCGCTTTGGCACTTGATGATCGCATCCCGAAAATAGCAGTAGATGCCGATGCCCCAGGCTTCATGACGGGCGACCGTATCCGCTACTTTGTACGAGGCATAGCCATTGACTTTGCCATCCATCCATGACGCCTGGTTGGGAACGTCGTATGGCATTTCGGATTGGTACATGTACACCCGGCCATCCTCGCCGTTCCAGAGTGTCTGATACTGCTCATGGTGTTCGTTGAACAGCCCGTAGCAAGTAACGTGGCTGCCATTGACGACCAGTCCATGCTTTGTCGGATTGGCGCGCCAGCCGACGCCGGCGCCATGGTCCGCCCGCCAGATCCAAATATTGTCCACCACAACGTTGCGGCTGTTGATGATAACGCCCACGTGGTTGCGGCCCGCAGCCGGCCCGGCGGTTCGTACCGTCAAATCATAAAGAAATGTCGGATTGACGGAATGATCAACGGAACTGCCGGCTGGACCAATTTCCAGCAAGCAGGGAGAGCTAACCGGGCCGGCGTCAATGATGAGTCCAGCAACGGTTACGCCCGGCACGTCGGCTACGGCAAGGGCGGGCCGGCCGGTCATTGCCCGAAGGGCCGGCACGCCGAGTCCAAGAATAATCGTATCCGCCCGGGTTACTCTTAACGTATCGGTCAATGCGTACGTGCCTGGAGTAAATAGAATGTTCTTGCCTTGGGCCAGCGCGGCGTTGAGGCTCGCAGCGGTGGCCGTCGCAGGGTGCGCTATGTGAAACTGATCAATGGAAATGGATGCGCCCGGCGTGGCGCCGCTGGCCCAAGATGCGCCGCGCGTGTTGTGCTGCAGCGACGGAACAAACACGGCGTAATTCCCCGAATCGTCAATATGTAAATAGGGCTTTTCGCGAATGACTGGAGTTCGGCTCACAACCGTATAAGCCGGATTGGGAAAGGCGTTTGCCGGAGTGTTTTCGCAGCCCACAAATACCATGTTCCAGACCGCGTTGTTCCAACCGGCCCACGTGCTGTTGCGCGACAGCCATTGTTGCTGCGACGCCGGCACAACTTTGCCGTCCACAACCGAATCGGCGAGGAATCCGCCGCTGGCGTAGCCGGCCCCGCACTTGCACGAAGACCATACATCAAAGAGGTCGAGGTTGCCCTTCACATGCAGCCGACGCACGGGTGCAGCCTGCGAAACCGCGATGCGCGTCGTATCGCCGGTGGCCGACGGCCGCACGGCAAAGTTTCCCAGCGATCGCCAGAAATTGTCCAAGGCCTCGCCGCCATTCCACTGGGCATTGATGTTGACGCCCCCATTTATAAGCGCCTCATCGGGGCTGCGGCCAAGCCCGGCTACCTCGGTATAAAAACCCACATTAAAGTTGACGTTGTATTTGCCCGGCTTAAAGAGCAAAGCGTAACCCGTGGCGCCGAACTGGTTGGTCTCCATCTTACGGTAGATGGCGGTAGCGAGGCGCTGGATGTCGCCAGCCGACATGCGCGGGTCAAAAACATAGACGTTCGGGCCAAATATCGTCTTGTTTGCCCGGGAAATTGCGGCGGCGTTGCGGCCGGATGTTGTTGCCGCGCCGGTTCGTTCGGCAACGGAAGACGCCATCGCGGCAGCGGTCGTAACTTTGAGAAAATCCCTACGGGTTGGCATACGTTTGCTCCAATATGCTTTTCAATAATACCCCACCGGCACATGATGTTAACCAGTCCGCTGATATATTGCGCCCGTTTCCGCCGATTTTCGTCGGCGCAGCCGCTTGGCTGGCACATCTACCCGTGGTGCAAGACTCGAACATCCGTCCGCAGTATCAGCGTTAGCCCAAGTTACGGAGTTGCGCTGCGATTGTGACCAGTTTTAGTAAGAAAAGCGGCCTTGGTGTTCAACCAATGCGGTATTTTTTCAAAACTGCGTGTAGTGAAAAAAATCTCGACGACAATCTGACTCATACCCGGTTTTGTCGGCTGTGGTTTGGCCGGTCTAGGCAACCTGGCCAACCTGGCCAAGTTGGCCAAGTTATGTTTTAGGGCGTGATCGCGAGTTTAATCAATGAATATGGGGTTTTTTGGAGCAAGTTGGCCAACCTGGCCAAGTTATGTAGGGGTAGGGGGGGGCGGCTGCGCCGAGAACAGGTGAATTTTGAGCAGGTGTAAGGTGAGGTGATTGCGGGTGGGGCATTCTTGTCTGGCGGCTG
>JAJXZA010000108.1 GCA_021780285.1 Planctomycetota bacterium | reverse complement strand
GGGCACCATTGTCGGCCAAGGTCATAGCCCCCTTCCCGCCCGGGGCCAATACGCCAAGCGCCACCATTAATGCCAATACCGCTAACTTACGTTGCATAACTGTTCCTCTTAATGTTTTACTAGCCGAACGCCGGACGCCTGCCTTCAGACGACACACCAAGCCGGCAAATTCACCCGGCCGGCCACATGGCCGGAGCACCGGGCCGCCACCAAATGTAAGTTTGGATTCTCCGCAGCCGCCGGATGCCGGCGAAACCGGCATTACACGCCATTTTCGCCCCTGTTAGCGCCCGCTTCGGGCGCTATCAGGGCAGAAAGGTTATTGTCCCGTATAGCACGCCTGATGTCCAGCATCCAGCGCTGGAAGAAACGGACATTATGCACCGACACAAGCGTTGGCCCGAGCATCTCCCCCACCGAAAATAAGTGCCGAATGTACCCCCGCGAAAACTCCCGGCAACAGAGACAATCACAACCCGCTTCCAAAGGTCGGCCATCACTTATGTATTGCGCATTGCGCAGCCGCATCGGCCCATCATAAGTAAATGCCAGGGCGTTACGGCCATTGCGCGTGGGCAGCACACAGTCGAACATGTCCACGCCGCGCTTTACCGCTTCCAAAATGTCACGCGGGTAGCCAACCCCCATCAGGTACCGCGGCTTATCCGCGGGCAACAACGGCGCAGTGGCGGCAATCGTCTGGACCATACGTTCGTGGCCTTCACCAACCGCCAAGCCGCCGATGGCGTAGCCGGCAAAGTCCAGTTTGATCAGTTCTGCCGCACATTTGTGCCGCACCTCGGCATTTGTGCCGCCCTGAACAATGCCAAAGATCGCCTGAAGGCCCTGGGGGTCCAATCGCTCATGCTCCCGGCGGCACACCTCGGCCCACCGCAGCGTGCGCCCTATTGCATCCCGTAGACGCTCTGGTGAGCAGTCGGCCGGCGGGCAATCGTCAAATGCCATGGCAATATCAGCGCCGAGTTGATGCTGTACCCGCATGGATTCGAGCGGGCCTAGATGAATTTCCGCACCATCAATGTGCGATTTAAAAGTGACGCCACCATCGCCAAACTCGCGCAAGTCTGCAAGTGAAAACACTTGAAACCCACCCGAATCGGTAAGCATGGGGCCGCGCCAAGCGCTGAATTCCTGCAGCCCGCCGAGTGCCGCCACCACAGCCGACCCGGGCCGCAACATCAGATGATACGTGTTGCCAAGCACTATCTGACAGCCACAATCGCGCAGCATCGCCGGCGTAAGTCCTTTGACGCTGCCGCGAGTGCCCACCGTCATAAATGCGGGTGTGTCAAACCCGCCATGCCCAGTTTCCACGCGACCAAGCCGCGCCGCCGTATGTGAATCCTGCCCTGATACCGTAAACGTTATTCCCATGGCCCAAGCTTATATTGGCTCCAGGCCGGGCGGTAAAGCGCCGCCGTGTTTCTTAGACTCCTCCGCCGGCCGAAAATTTTCTAAAAAAATACCCGGCCACGCTTAACGAATGCGGCTTTTTCGATTATTCTTCAAGGGTATTGCCGCCGTAAAGGAACCTTAAATATGAAGAAATTGCTTGTCGCCAACCGCAGCGAAATTGCGATCCGCGTTTTCCGCGCTGCCACCGAGTTGGGACTTTCTACCGTTGCCATTTACAGCCACGAAGACCGGTACAGCCTTCACCGCTTTAAGGCGGACGAATCGTATCAGGTAGGTGGCCCTGACGCCCCCGTCAAAAACTACCTTAATATTCCCGCCATTATTGCCTTGGCGAAAGAACATGGCGTGGATGCCATCCACCCGGGGTACGGGTTTCTATCTGAAAATGCCGACTTCGCTCAGGCCTGCGCCGACGCTGGCATCACCTTCGTAGGCCCTACCCCCGCCATGCTCCGCGCTTTCGGCGATAAAACCGCCGCTCGCAACATTGCGCGCAAAGCCGGCGTGCCCATTCTCCCCGGCACGGAGCACGGCATGACCGATCCCGCCGCCATCAAAAAGGAATCCAGACAAATAGGCTTCCCCCTCATCATTAAAGCAAGTTTTGGCGGCGGCGGCCGCGGCATGCGCGTCGTCAAATCGGCCGATGAACTCGCCGGCAAGCTCGAAGAAGCCCAGCGAGAGGCTGGCGGCGCCTTCGGCAAGACCGAAGTCTTCATGGAGCGCTACATCACCCGGGCCAAGCATATTGAAGTCCAACTGCTCGGCGATTCCCATGGCAATCTCGTACACCTCTTCGAGCGCGACTGCTCTGTGCAGCGCCGCCACCAAAAGGTTGTCGAACTTGCCCCCGCCGTCGGTCTCGACCCCGCGCTGCGCGATCGTATTTGTCACGCCGCGTTGCTTATCGGCCGGCAGGTGCGTTACCAAAACGCCGGCACCGTGGAATTTCTCGTAGATGCCGAAAGCGGTGAATTTTTCTTTATAGAAGTCAATCCCCGCATTCAGGTGGAGCACACCGTCACCGAAATTATCACCGGCGTAGACCTCGTTAAATCTCAGCTTCTCGTCGCACAGGGGCACTCGCTACACAAGCCCCCCATCAATATCCCCCAGCAGGAGCACATTACCTATCGCGGCGTTGCTTTGCAGTCGCGTATTACCAGCGAAGACCCGGCCAATCACTTCATCCCGGATTACGGCCGCATTACCAGCTACCGCTCGCCCGCCGGCTTTGGCGTGCGACTTGACGGCGGCACCGCTTACACCGGAGCGGTCATTACTCCCCATTTCGACTCGCTGCTCGTCAAGCTCACCTGCTTTGCATCCACCTTTGAAGAAACCGTCGCCCGCACCGTCCGCGCACTCTCCGAGTTTCGCGTGCGCGGCGTAAAAACCAACATTCCGTTTCTGGAAAACCTGGTCCAGCACCCCACGTTTCTTGCCGGTGACGCAACCACCACATTTGTGGACTCCACGCCGGCGCTCTTTCGGCTTACCGTCCGCCGGGACCGGGCCACCAAACTTCTTACCTTCCTCGGCAACGTTATCGTCAACGGCTCACCCGACGTAAAACATCTCCCCGATCTTTCGGTCATGACGCCGCCGCCGGTCATACCATTTGAGCACGGCTCGGCAATCCCTGCCGGCTCACGCGACAAGTTCAAAGAGCTTGGCTCGGCCGGATTTTCCAAATGGCTGCTCAACCAAAAGCGGCTCATGTTTACCGACACCACCATGCGCGATGCGCATCAGTCGCTTCTGGCCACCAGGGTTCGTACCGTAGACCTCCTCGGCCCGGCTGACGCAATCGCCCACCGGCTGCCCAACCTCTTTAGCCTCGAGATGTGGGGCGGCGCCACCTTCGATACCGCCATGCGGTTCCTGCATGAAGACCCCTGGCAGCGCCTCGCCAACCTGCGCGAAAGAATTCCCAACATTCTTTTTCAAATGCTGCTGCGGGCCAGCAATGCCGTGGGTTACACCAACTACGCCGACAATGTCGTTAAATTTTTTGTCAAACAGGCCGCCGAAAACGGCATAGATGTATTCCGTGTTTTTGACTCGCTCAACTGGACGCGCAACATGCAGGTTGCTATGGATGCGGTGCTCAACAACGGCGCCATCCTTGAAGCGGCCATTTGCTACACCGGCGACATTCTCGATCCTAAACGCCATAAGTATTCGCTGCGCTACTACGTCAAGATGGCCCGCGAACTTGAAAAAATGGGCACCCATATCCTCGGCATTAAAGATATGGCGGGCCTCCTCAAGCCCTTTGCCGCGCAAAAGCTCGTCAAAGCTCTCCGCGAAGAAGTCGGCATTCCCATTCATTTTCATACCCACGATACCGCCGGCGTGCAGGCCGCGAGCATACTCATGGCCTCGCAGGCCGGTGTCAATATTGTGGATACCGCCATCAGTTCCATGAGCGGCATGACCAGCCAGCCCAACCTTAACTCGCTCGTCGCGGCCCTTGCCAATACCCCACGCGACAGCGGACTCGACCAGGAGGCCCTCGCCCGCCTCGCCGACTACTGGGAGGCGGTACGCCGCTTCTATCAACCCTTTGAAGAAGGCATGCTCGCCTCCACCGCTTCGGTTTACGAGCACGAAATGCCGGGCGGACAGTACACCAACCTGCGCGTACAGGCCCGCAGCCTCGGCCTCGCCGATCGCTGGAACGAAGTCGCCGCCATGTACGCCAAAGTTAATCAGCTTTTCGGCGATATCGTAAAAGTGACGCCCTCCAGCAAGGTCGTCGGTGATATGGCTTTGTTTATGGTCACCAACAACCTTGAGCCGCAGGACCTTCTCGACGAATCGCGCCATCTCGATCTGCCCAAGAGCGTCGTCGAGATGTTCCGCGGGGACCTCGGCCAGCCTCCCGGCGGATGGCCCAAGGCCCTGCAAAAGATCATCCTCAAAGCCGCCAAACCCAACACCGCCAGACCCGGCGCCAAACTTCCTGCCGTTGATCTTGAGGCCGCCCGCAAAGAACTTACCGAGAAGGCATATGGCCCGGCAAGCGACACCAATCTTGCCAGCTACCTCATGTACCCGCAGGTATACCTCGCATTTGACCGCATGCGACACCACTTTGATGATGTCAGCATTATTCCAACACCTGCGTTCTTTTACCCCATGCAGCCTTATGTCGAAGTTCCCATTCAAATTGATACCGGCAAAACCCTGCTCGTTAAATTTTTAACGGTGGGCGATGCCGACCCTGACGGCATGCGCACCATCTTTTTTGAACTCAACGGTCAACCTCGCGAAGTTAAAGTCGCCGATAAATCGCTCGCGGGCAAAGCACGCGCTGAACTGCCCAAGGCCGATAAAGACAATCCGTCGCATGTGGGAGCTCCGATGCCCGGCAAAATCAGCGCCGTTTCCGTAAGCCTTGGCCAGGCAATTGCACGTGGCGACAAGCTGCTCTCCATCGAAGCGATGAAAATGGAAACCGCCGTCTACAGCCCGCGCGACGGAAAAATCAAAGCCATTGATGTGCGCCCGGGCATGACCGTCGCCACCGGCGATTTACTCGTGGAGATAGAATAATCTCGGGTCTTGCGTCATCGCTTGTTATTGCGCCCCGGCGAGCGCCAAGGCGAGTTTTGCCGCAGTATATCCCACTACACTCATTCAATAGCATGGACTTACCGGGCCGAAGGTTTAGACACCCCTGAACAATTCGCAAGACCCATTAAGTTCCTGTGGCAAAGTCCAGCCCGGTTTACCAACATATCGCTCCATTTCACGCTCAAAAATCTTAAGCTGCCTCAATAACGCCCGCATACAAGATCGGTCCGCCCTTTAAAGTCGCCCGGGCGTGGAGCCGGTTGCGTTGTCTCGTCCTCAAAATTCACAAAATTGTATTGGCGTATGGCGTCGAAGGCTGCAGCGGTGCCAATTTGTTGTAAGTTGGTGT
>JAJXZA010000196.1 GCA_021780285.1 Planctomycetota bacterium | reverse complement strand
ATCGCCAAATGTTTCAGCCATAGCCGCCACGGTGGTTTGCGTAACCTCCAGGTGGCAAAGCAGCCCATAGGCCGCTGCGCCAAAGCGAAAAGCCTGGCACGAAGTTAATTCGGATGATAGCAGCGGCACCGCTCCGTGCGGAACATCAAACACGTCACCATGCCAATGAAAAGCCTGAAAAGCGTCGGGTGCGTCGGAAAATAGTTTATCCGCCTTGGCGGCATCGCTGCGCTTCACTTCATGCCAGCCAATTTCTTTTTGCCGGCCCGGGTATACACGCGAGCCTAAGGCCGCAGCCAGAAGCTGGCTCCCCAGACAAATGCCGAGAATGGGTTTGTTGGCATCAAGGGCACTTCGCAGCAAGTTGAGTTCATGGGTTAAAAATGGATGGCGGTCCTGTTCGTACACGCCCATGGGGCCACCCATGATGATCACGCCCGCTGCGCCATTGATGGCCTGCGGCACGGCATGACCGGCGAAGATTTCACAAGTTTGGGCTTTTATGTCGGCGGCTTTTAAGCTATGGGCAATGCTGCCGATACCTTCCGGCGGCACATGCTGCACAACGATAACATGTTTCACAATCCGTTGCTCCATCGGTTGGCGATTTCTCCAGCACTTGACTATAGCAGAGACGCACCGCCTTGGGGAGCACAGCGCGGCCCGCGGGCCGCGAGACGGGCGACGGGGTTAACCGCAGATGACGCAGATGTACGCAGAGGGTTTTTGGTTACGGGGTGCTGCGCGACGGTCGCGCGCAGAGAATCAGAGACACGGAGACGACGAGGATTACTTAATTTAGGGCGCTGGGCGACGGGGGTTCACCGCATCCCGAAAGGCGGCTCCTGCCCCATCGGGATTTCGGCATCCATGCCTCAACGGCGATTGGGCTGGTGGAGTGCGGTCGCTGTGCTGCCGCCGTCCGGGGAGAGCAAAGGGCTTGACCACGCGGCTTAACCGCGTGGCTCGTTGTGGGGCGACGTTCAATTTCGAGGACCAAGATGCATCATCTTTATTTTTGTTTGGTGCCTGACCGCCGTCAGTTCATAGAGGGATGCACCTTCGGCGAAAATAAAAATGATGACGCCAGCATGAGGCCCGCGGCTGCGGTCAAAATGCCAAACAAGGTCCCGATGCCGAACCGCTGAACAACCCAGCCGAGCGGCAAAAGTCCGATGGCGCCCAACCCATTGGAAAATCCGAGGGCAATGCCGGCTCCCAGCGCCCGATTCTCAGAAAAGATTTCCTGCCCGATGACCAGCGTCGGCGAAAACGTTGCAAACATCGGTATGCCCAGCGCTGCAGCCAAAACCCACAGCAGAAATCCATGCGTAAGCGGCAGCAGCGGCGTAAGCACCAGCAGCAGGGCGGCGGCTGCCTGCAGCACATGCCTGCGACCCAGCTTGTCGCCGAGCGTTCCACCGGCGGCCTGGCCGATGATGCCGGTAATCAGCAGAGTGGTAAGAATAGATGCGCCGCTTACCAGTGCGCCGCCGCGCAGCCGCCACATAATGGGTATAAACACCAGTGTGCCAAATACCACCAAGGCGCGCAATGTCGAATACGTTACCAGCACCCAAAAAGGCCGGCGATGCTCGCGAAAGTGCAGATGCGCCGGCTTTGCGCCTTTGGGCCGCTGCGGCAAGCTCGGCAACTGCCCATAAAAAAGGGGCAGGGTAAGCAGCGTTGGCAGTGCCAGCAGCCACAGGTACGGCAGCCCCAGTCGCACCACAATAATGCTGCTGATAAAAGGCCAGATGCCGCGGCCGAGTTCGCCGCCGATTAAAAACAGAGACATGCCCATGCCGTGGCGTTTTACCGTCAGCGACCGCACCTGGGCCAAAGCCTGTGGATGAAACAACGTGCTGCCCAACCCGCTGGCCAGCAGCAGTGCCATGAGCACCCAAACATTGGGCGAGAGGCCCACAAGCGCCGCCCCCAGCGACGCAAGCAACAGCCCGCCGACCACGAGCGTTTTGCCGCCGATTTTGTCGGCCCACAGGCCCGCCACCGGCTGAAGTGTCTGGCCAATGTACATGGCCAGCATAATCACGCCGACCATGCGCACCGGCTCATGCAATGCGGTCAGCACCGCGGGCAAAATTCCGGGCAGGTAAAAGGCGGCTCCATCGTTCAAAAAATGAGACCAGGCCAACCACCCCAGGCGAAAATCTTGTGGTGCAGTTGCATTTGTCTCGGCGTTGTCATGGGCAATGGCCACAGAGGTGTTGTTGTCGGAAGGCACAAAAAAATCCTTCGATCAGGTAAATGCAACGCAGGATGATCAGGCAAGTTTGTTCTGGGCAAGTTCGCGCCCGGCGGCCAATGCCTCGGCTACTTTGCCGGTGTCTTTGCCGCCGGCCATCGCCATCTGCGGCCGTCCGCCGCCGCTGCCGCCCACCAGAGGAGCAATCGCTTTAACCCAATCGCCGGCAGCCAACTTACCAACCAAGGCATCGCTTACCGCCGCGAGCAAATTAACTTTTGCGGGCAGGGGGTTGCCGTCCTTATCGTGATCTACCGATACGCCGGCGAGAAGAATGGCCAGGGGCGTTTGGGTGTGTTTTTTCTTGATGGCGTCCATTGCGCCGCGCAGTACATCGGCTGACGCTTCCGGAAGCGAACTCACCAGCAGTGCGGTGCCGTTAACATGCTCTATCGCGCCAAGAAGGCGTTCGATCTCGGCGGCAGCCGGGCCGCCCGTGGTGCCGCCGGCTTTTTTGTGTTGATCTTTCAGCCGTTGCTGCAATTGGGCTACCGCATGCTGGCCTTTGCGCCGCTGCAGCATCGGCAGGTGCGGCTCGCGCGCCAGAGATTGAATCGCCGCGATGGCCGCGGGCAGACCTGCCGCATCGGCCGCGGCGCTTTGCGTAATAAGAGAATCCATCCGGCCGGCGAGGTCCGCAGCCTTTTTGCCGGCAGCGCCGGTAAGGGCCACAATGCGGCGAATGCCCTTGCTTACCGACTCTTCGGCAACCAGGGCAAAGTTTTCTATTGCCTTGGTGGAGGCAACATGCGTGCCGCCGCAGAACTCGATGGAGTAATTCATCCAGCGTGCGTCGTCGGGCTGGGCGAGAAGCTCGGTTACCGGCGCCCCCACGCTTACCACCCGCACCTGCGGCGGATACTTTTCGCCGAACACCGCGCGCAGCGACTTGATCTTTCGGCCTTCTTCCAGCGGAACCACCTGGCTGTACACCGGTAAATCAGCCGCAATAGATTTATTGACCAGGGCTTCGACCTCGGCAATTTGCGCGTCGGTGAGCGCCTTGGGCTGTACAAAGTCGAATCGCAGTTTTTCGGCATCAACCAGCGAACCTTTTTGCTCGACATGCTCGCCGAGCACCGCCCGCAAGGCCCAGTTGGCCAGGTGGGTGCCGGTATGATTGTTTTCGATACGATGGCGGGCGCCATGCACCTCGGCGCTGACGGTGTCGCCGGTGTTGAGTTTGCCGCTGCGCAAAATGCCAAGGTGCAGCACATAGCCGCCGACACTTCGTGTTTCGCGCACTTCAAAGCAGCCGCCGTGGTCCGCGTGCAACTCGCCGGTGTCGCCGACTTGTCCGCCCATTTCAGCATAAAAGTTGGTTTGCCGCAGAAGAACCGCCGCGCTCGATCCGGCATCAGCCAGCGAACCCACCAAACGCCCACCATCCCATATTGCCGCTACATCGCTGCGAATAGCCTTGTGCTGATATTTGGCGGTATCGTTGGTGCCGCTGACATGCAGCCTTGCGAGTTCGGCGAGAATGTCGGGCGGTAAGTCGGCGAGGTTGTCTTGTGATGTTTTGCCGGCTGACCGTGCTTTTTCGCGGGCTTCCTGCATGAGTGTTTCGTAACCCGCTGCGTCAACTTCCAAATGCTGCTCGCGGGCCATCACCTGCGTTAAATCAATCGGAAAGCCATAAGTGTCGTGCAGCTTAAAGGCGTTGGCTGCGGAAACCGTCGGCGGAGCTTTTCCTGTGGAGCGGGCTTCCGCCGCCGCGAGCTTGAAGAGTTCCAGGCCTCTATCGAGCGTGCGGCCGAAACTCTGCTCTTCATCGTGAATAATTTCTGCAACGCGGGCCGGGTTCTTCTTAAGCTCTGGGAAGGCATCGCCCATAATGTCTACAATCACCGGTGTAAGTTTATGCAGAAACGGATCGGTAACGCCCAGGTTCTGGCGGCCAAAGCGAACCGCCCGCCGCAAGATGCGCCGCAGCACATAGCCGCGGCCATCGTTGCCGGGCATGGCCCCGTCGGTAAGGGCAAAGGTAAGGCAACGCAGATGGTCGGCGATAACACGAAAACCAATATCGCGTGCGAGGTTGGGGTTTGTTTCGGCATCTTCCTGCTTCTGATCTTTATCGGGGAACAGGCCCGCATATTTTTTGCCGCAGATATCGCCGATGGCATCAAAAATGGGGGTGAATAAATCGGTGGCGTAGTTGTCGCCATAGCCGCCGAGCACCTGGCAAATGCGTTCGAGTCCCATGCCGGTGTCTACATGCTGGGCCGGCAGGGGGGTGAGTTTGCGGTCGGAGCCGCGGTTATATTGAATGAAAACAAGGTTCCAGATTTCCATCACGCGCGGGTCGGTGCCGTTAACCTGCGGCCCGCCGGTGCAGTCGGGCGTGCGATCAATAAAAATTTCTGTACATGGGCCGCACGGGCCGGTTTCGCCCATTTCCCAGAAGTTGTCATCCACAAAGCGGTGGATGTGGTCTTCGGGCATGCCGGCAATCTGCTGCCACAGCCGCGCAGCCTCATCATCGGGCGGCACTCCGTCGGATGGGTTGCCTTTGTACACCGTTACATGCAGGCGTTTGGGGTCGAGCTTCCATACCTGTGTGAGCAATTCCCAGGCCATGGCAATGGCGCCCTGCTTGAAGTAATCGCCGAAGCTCCAGTTGCCGAGCATCTCAAAAAACGTGTGATGGCGGCGCGAACGGCCGACATCGTCGAGGTCGTTGTGCTTGCCGCCGGCGCGGATGCACTTTTGCGTATTGGCAACGCGAGTCCAGGGGGCTTTGGCGGTGCCCAAAAAGTAAGGCTTGAATTGATTCATGCCGGCGTTGGTAAAGAGCAGGGTGGGGTC
This sequence comes from Planctomycetota bacterium, assembly GCA_021780285.1. Classification (GTDB taxonomy): domain Bacteria; phylum Planctomycetota; class Phycisphaerae; order WQYP01; family WQYP01; genus JABEVB01. The sequence goes on along the minus strand of JAJXZA010000196.1, from coordinate 295 downwards.
GTCGTGCGGCACCACCGGGCTGGATGGCACAAACGTATGGCCATGCTTTTGGGCGAAGAAATCAATAAATTGCTTGCGAACATCGCGCGACTTCATGGGGTTTATCTCCTGGCAAACAGCCGAGCCGCGTATTGTACCAGACGGCGGCCAGAGCGCAAACATACCGCCGTTGGAGTTTCGGTAATTTTATCCCTGGCGCGCGGACTCCCCGTTTGCGGCCGGTGTGGTCGCATTTCATCAAGAGGTATGAGTGGCATGTGGTTTGATCCAGTGGTTTTGGGGCTAAGCATCATGC
>JAJXZA010000270.1 GCA_021780285.1 Planctomycetota bacterium | reverse complement strand
TTCACAGTTTTTTCAAATATTCTGGCCCAAGCGGGCTATCGACGCCGTGTGCTCCGCGAACCATGACGGCCAGCAACTGTAAACGTCCGTTAGGGACAGTACACTAGCGTTCGCAATATTTTTACTGGCACCGCTTAACGGCCTGCTGCTTGGCGCGCAGCCAGCACATGCGGATGCCGTCTACCAATGGTCGGTGCGCGTACCTCACCATACCGGCAAGCGAGCCTACCTGTGGATTTCGCCGAACTGTCGGCGGGTGCGCGGCTTAATCTTCGGTGTGCAGAACATGCTTGAAGCCCCAATGCTGGCCGATGCAACTATTCGCAAAGCCGCCGCGCAGTGCGGCTTGGGCATTCTGTGGGTAGCACCGGGCAATATCGGCGTGCACGACTCGGGCCTATGCATTGGCGATCAGTTCGGGCCGCCTGCCAAATCCGGTCGGCAGTTGCAGGGAGCTCTCAACCGCCTGGCGCAGGTAACGGGTTATACCGAACTGCGCTATGCTCCGCTTTTGGTTGTGGGGCACTCGGCGGCCGCCTCGCTGGTTTATGGCATGGCCGCATGGGACCCGGCTCGCATCATTGCCATCATGCCCGACAAGTGCGGCTTCCCTTCCGGCAACCAGAGCCAATTACAGCATGGCGTGCCGGTTTTTCGCGTTACCTCCGAATGGGCTGAATGGGGCAGCGGCTGGGGTTCGCTGGTGCAATCCGACATCAAAATGTTTGAACATCAGCGAAAGCTTCATCCGCATGCGCCCATGGGCCAATTTGTGGATGTCGGCACTGGTCATTTTGACTGGAACCCCGCCTCGGCCCCGATCATCGCCCTGTTCATCAAAAAGGCTGTTGAATATCGCGTACCGGCCCAGGCGCCGCTCAATCAACCCGTGCGGCTTAAGCCGGTGGATTTGGCCACCGGCGGCGTCATAGATATCACGCAGCTTGGCGAACCGTTCAGCAAGGCTGTGCCTCAAAGCGAATTCAAGGGTAGGCCATCCCATGCCGCATGGTTTTTTGATGTCAACCTGGCCAATGCCGTCAATCAGTACATGGCCGCCGGTTACGCCCGCAAACCGCAGATGATTGATTTTACAATTCACGGCAAACCAGCCCCGCTCATCAAAGGAGGCTATGCGGATCTTGACCCACAATGGAATGCCAATGGCATTACCTTTCAGGTTCATGCGAAATATTTGGACCGTTCGCCGACCAAAAACCTGTTTGCCGGCCAAACTCTGGGGCACTGCGAAGAGCCGATTCAATTCCGCCCGGTGGATGGCGCCGGCCTTAAGCAGGTTGGCCCCAACACATTTGAGATGTGGCTGCATCGCGGCGGCATTCGCCGACAGGGCAACCCGTGGGAACCTTGGGTTCTCGCCTACAGCACCGGCAACAAACAATATCTCTCGGCCGATCGCCCGGCGCACTTTTGGGTAAAGCTGCGCAATACCACAGGCCGCAGGCAACGCCTTACCTTCGCGCCCATTGCCAATCAAACAGCCGGTGGCGGGCCGATCGCTCTGCATGCCGTGGCGTCATCCGGGTTGCCGGTACAGTTTTTTGTTATATCAGGCCCGGTTCGCCTCAGGGGCAACACGCTGGTGCAGACGCGCATACCCCCACGCGCCAAATTTCCTATGCGCGTACTCGTTGGCGCTTATCAATGGGGCCGCGTCGGAGCCAATGCTATTGAATCCGCAGCACCGGTAACGCGGCAATTTCTGATTCAAAAATAGAGTTTGATGTATGCCGTATTTGGCCCACCGCCAAGGCAGGTTATCGCTCACGGAGCAGATGCAACCGCTTGCTTTCGCGGATCGCCCGGCCGCGTGTGCGAGTCCACATACTTGGCCACGTCCCAGGCCTGCTGCAGGCTCAGCGTGTTGCCATGGCCAAATGGCATGTTCATCTTGATAAATGCGGCTGCAATCGCCGTTTTATGCATGCCGGCCCCCATGTTATAAGAATGCATTCCCCACAGCGGAGGAAATACATACTGCCCATTTACAATTTTCCCTTCGCCATGAACGCCATGACACTGCATACAATTAATCAAAAACAACTTACGACCGCGACTCTTGCTTGGCGGCAATGAAGGCAGCGGCAGTTTTTTATAACCACGCCCTTTAAGAATTACGCCGGTGGGAGCCTTGTGCGCCAACCACGCACAATAACTCAACAATGCAGTCACGGTCTTTCCTGTTGCCGGCGGCGCCTTGCCATTCATGCTGTAAAGAAAACACTCCTGTATTCGGTAAGCCAGCGAAACGACCTTACCTGCCTTAGCCTGATACCGCGGATACGCCACATACGCGGCCCACATCGGCGCACAATACGCCTCGCGCCCGGCGGAGAGATGGCAGTTAACACAGTTGAGACTGTTGCCTACATACTGAGCCGCATAATGCTGGGTATCAACAAATATGTGCTCTCCAAGCAACGTCATTTTTCCAAGTTGTCCTCCTGGCATAGCGGAGGTCGGCGGCGGTAAAAACTCTGCCTCGCTAACACCAGGCGTCCGAGCCTGTAGCTTTGCACTGGGCGCGACTGCAGCCTTGGGCGCCGTGCGCAAACGTACCGGCTCACTGTGGTTGCCGACAGACTTAAACCCATAATGATGAAAGATGCTTTGCGCAGCCGAGGACGTCAGGAACTCCAGCCACAATCCGGCGGCACGGCGATGGGCCGCCCCTTTAACCGCGGCCGCGGCATAAACCGCAGTCGTGTTAAGGCTGGCTGGAATCGGTACGTAGCTGATGGGGTGTCCGGCCTGCTCCTGAAATATTGCTTCCGATTTCCATGTTATGCCGGCGTCCACCAAACCCTGCATAATAAATAGAGGCGTCTGGCGATGGTGTACATGCGTGAGTATAGTCTGCCCATTGAGCACCTTGGTGTGGTAAATCATCTGCTCTAATGCGCGGCCACCCGCTTTTATCAGCGAAAGCTTTATCTGCCGGGCTACACCCTCCCACGCCGGATTGGGAATGCTTAAGCGCACTCCGGGGCGACCTAATTCATTGAGCGACCTTATGGAGGCCGGATTATTTCGTGGAATCATGATGGCCAAATTGTTTGTGGCATAAGAGGTAATCGGACCGGCCAGAAAACCAGCTTTTACCAGCGAGACCACCTTCAGTTTGCCGGCGGCATAAACATCCGGTCGGGCGGTAAATGTCATATTGCCAACGGTAATTCGCCCGCCTGCTTTGAGTTGCGCCAGCAAAATACCAGGCGGAAGAGTCTCAGCAAAAATGCGGCCGCGCAGCGCCGGGTGCATTTTCTCAAACGCACTAATCAGCGGGCCGACGGCAAAGTAGTAATTGCCCCCAATATAAAGCACCAGCTTGGCGTTCATAGGATCGCCATGAAAATCCGGCATATCGTCTACCTCTGGAACGGTAAACGATAAGCCCTTGTTTATGGCAGAGTTGTTTTTGCCTTGACTCCATGGCGGAAATACTTGCTCCTTATACGCCGGCGGTTGTACCAATGCCCGCAGGGCCGCGCCGGCTGCGGCATTGTAGTTCCCCGGCGCAACTACCAACGTCCCGATGATCGCTACCAGCAAAGCCGATGCACACGGAATTAAACGTTTCATATTCGGCTCCTTTGATTCTTCATTTGGCATAAGCAAAGCCCGCAGCCTCAAGCATCGGCAGCGTCGCAACGATGCCAGGCGTAAGAACAGCTCCAGCAATCAGGTGATTGGTGAGTTCCGCAGCTAGAGCCTCGTGCGACAGATGATCTGGATTTCGGCCGCTTTTAATCAGCTTGCCCGAAAACTCCCATATGGCATTGTGGCAGGCCAAAAATACCACGCCGCGCTGCATAAGCAGCGGAATGCAATTGGCTTCCGGCGAGAACAGGCCGGTCGGATCATTGAAGTCCGCAGGATTCTTTCCAGCCACGGCCTTGGGGATATCCAAAAATATGTTGTGGCGGTATTTTCCTTTGAGCACCTTGGAAATGGAGTACTTCTCCCATATGTACGCATCATAAAGCGCCAAATGCGCGGTGCCATGCGTAGCAGACGCGCACAGAAAGTTCGGATGCTTAAAAGACCATACCTGGGCATTGAGGCTGTTACGCATGAGGTTAAGCCAAGGACTGGCAATATCGGTATTATCCCAGACCTGTTTACCATGACCTCGGTAGCCGATTACCAGGTTGAGCGCCTCATCATCCCACTGCCCGGCATCTGTAAGAATCATGGGCACGCGCTTAAAACTCCGCACACGGGTTGCGGCAGCAAGCTTCTTAGTTAAGTCTTGAAGGGGTCCGGCGCCTTCGGGTTCGAGTTTGGCTGTGGCGTCGGCGGCGCTGGCTGCAACAGACTCCATTCCGCCGACCGCAAGAGCAGCTCCAATCACCAGACCGCCGCGCGCGACCTGCCCAAGAAATTCACGCCGAGCCAATGTGTTCGGCGACGCTTGTTCAGTTTTCTCCGCTCTGGCTAACCATGGACCAACACATTTACCTTCAGACATGACATTCTCCAGAAAAGACCTTTATCCATGCGATCTCACGATAAGACCACAGCCTTCACGATAACAATACGGAATGAAATACAATAAGCATAATATATAATACTTATATATTTGATTAGTTTTTCTTATGGACTTTTCAGATGTTCATGATAATATCCATGGTGCCCGAAACGTGCCGAACTTGATTGAAAATGGCGGCAAACATCCCGCAATTTTGGCGAGTTTATAAAATGCCACTATACTTCTTTCTCGGGCTTTTTAATATTTAATCATTTTGTGAATGAGGCCCTGATTTGATGCTGTCAATTCAAGCTTTAGTCCGACGCCGCACGGCTGTCTGTCTCGCAATAGTCGTGGCCTTCTTGCTCGGAGGCGGCAAAGTCGTAGCGCAGAGCTTGCTACCGCGGGTAGTACAGTCGCTCGACGGAACTTGGCAACTAAAACCGGCAACCCCCACACCATTGACGTCTTTTGTTCAGATGAGCCATTGGCAGTGGCGGCCATCGAATTATGGCACGCATGAGCCGCCCAATGCATTACCCAAGAATCTCGCCAGCAACAGCACATGGCAGGATTACAAAATTGGCTCCGATATTTTTGACGGCAAAGTGGGCTATGCCTGGTTTCAGGCTAAATTGCCCTCCCTGCGCAACCCCCCTAGGCAACATCTCATGCTCGAGTTTGCTGGAGTGCGTACCCGCGCCGTCATTTTTCTTAACGGAAAACTTCTTGCCGACCATCGCGGCGATTATCTATGGTTTGAAGTGCCTTTGCCCGCAGCTCTGCCTGCAGGTGCCAACGTACTTACCATACTCGTACACAACCCCGGCCAAAAAGGGCCCACCATCGGCCCCGTGAACTTTGGAACCTATAAACCGGCGTTTTTTGCGGCAAGCCCAGCTTGT
>JAJXZA010000307.1 GCA_021780285.1 Planctomycetota bacterium | reverse complement strand
GCCAAATGCGTAAGGCGAGCCTGTTGCTGGGAATCCACGGACAACGCTGGTGCAGATCGCTTTGACATACCCAACAATATACAGCAAGTAATTACATATGTCAAGTTACTTATGGGACACTACACTAATGTGCATCAAGACCGCGCGGGCTGGGCGTCCGGCGGCACCGATGCCGGGGCATGGCGGGACGTTCGGCTGATAAAAGAGGCTGGCTTTAACTTTATCCGCACGTCACACTATCCGCATGGCCGGGCTTTTATGCAGGCCTGCGATTACTACGGCATTCTGGTGTGGAGTGAGATGTGTTTTTGGGGCGTGGGCGGTTTTGGGCCTGATGGCAACTGGCGGGCGTCCGCTTACCCGGTGGAGCCGGCGCATTGGAACGGTTTTGAAGCAAGCTGCCTGCAGCAACTGCAGGAAATGATAGCCATGCACCGCAATCATCCATGCATTATCGCCTGGAGTATGTGCAACGAGGTGTTTTTTGCCGATCAGCGGGTATTTCAGAGAATGAAAAATCTCCTGCGACGCATGGTGGCGCGTACACACAAGCTCGACAAAACTAGACCGGCCGGCATCGGCGGGGCGCAGCGCGGCGGCATTGACAGGCTCGGTGACATTGCTGGTTACAACGGCGATGGCGCTACGCTGTACCTTAATCCCGGCTTCCCAAATCTCGTAACCGAGTATGGGTCGGTGGTTGCCCGTCGGCCCGGCCGTTACTCGCCCAATTGGGGTATGCTGCAAAGCACTCGCTTCGCCTGGCGAAGCGGAGCGGCGATCTGGTGCGGGTTCGATTATGGCACCTGGGTGGGCGTTACCGGCGAAATGGGCATTGTAGATTATTTTCGTTTGCCCAAGAGATCGTGGCTTTGGTATCGCGCGCATTATGCGGAAGGCTCACCCACGCCAACAACCAAGCCCGGCCATCCGGCTCGCTTAAAACTATCCGCCGATCGCCATATTATTCAAGGCACCTGTGCGCTGGAAGATTCACATATTGTGGTGGAGGTGCTTGATGCGCAAGGGCGCCGCGTGGCCGCTGCACTACCGGTGGAGTTGAAAATTATTTCCGGGCCGGGGCAATTTCCAACCGGGCGTTCCATCCGCTTTCATCCGAACTCCGATATTACCATCGCAAATGGGCTTGCGGCCATTGAGTTCAGATCGTATCACGGCGGCGAAACGATATTGCAGGCCTCCGCCGAGGGTCTTGAACCCGCCACACTTCGCATTCAAACGCATGGCGAACCCGCCTTTGTGCCCGGCCAAACGCCGCTTGCCGCCGAACGGACGTACATTAAGCACATCACGCCCAATCAAAACAATTACGCTACGCGGGCACCCGGAGCGGTGAATATCGCGATCAATCGCCCGACGGCGTCCTCGAGCAGCCTTGTCGGGCATCCATCTCGCCTGATCAATGATGGCGATCCGCGCACCTGGTGGCAGGCGCTGGCGCGAGGCGCAGCTCCGTGGTGCCAGGTAGACCTTGAGGGTATTCATACGCTGCACCGCATCGAAATTACCGTTCCGGCCGCACCGGCCGATGCGCATGGCCGGTTTGGCCCGTACGCGCTGGTCGTGGCGACCGGGAACGATGGGGCAAAATGGCAGCCCGTCGGCGGGGCCGTAAGGGTGCGGCCGGGCAAGATGATCTCGCTATCGGTGGCGCGGCACACAAGGTGTCGCTATGTGCGCGTGACGCTTGCGAGCGTTCCGCGGCAATGCCTGCCGGGCATTTGCGAACTCGTAGTGCTGGGCGGTGAATGATGTCACCGCGATGCAAATTGGGGCCGTACGCCGTCTGTTGAGCCGCCGGCATGCCGGTGGTAATCGGGCTGCAACCGGTGGCGAACTCTTCCCTTGGATGGCAAACCTGTAACATCTTGTTTTTCGACAAGAGGCGCTCCGATGCTCTACTTCGAGCCTGTTCTCGCGGCCAGCAGGCTGCGCTACGGCTTTATTGGCATACCTGACGCGGGTTGAGACGCTGGGGCGCTTTTCTTATGGCCGGTTTTGGCGACAATAGGGCCAGTTGCTGTACGCGGGGTTGTCCGCAGCTGCCGGCGGCTGTGGAAAGGCCAATGCCGCTGCAGCAACCATGCGTTAGTTTAGGAGTAGCCTTTCAATGTCGCAATTAACAACCGAACCGCAATATAAGGTTCTCATCGGCATGGAAATTCACGTTCAGCTCGCCACCAGGAGCAAAATGTTCACGGGGGCGGCCAATGGTTTTGGCGGTGAGCCAAACTCTCAGGTAGACCCGGTTATCCTGGGGTTGCCGGGGGTATTGCCGGTTATCAACCGCCGCGCTGTGGAAATGGCGATAATGGTGGGGCTGGCTCTGAATTGCCACATAGCCGCCGAAACCAAGTGGGACCGCAAGAGCTACTACTACCCTGATTTGCCCAAAAATTATCAGATTAGTCAGTACGACAAGCCGCTGTGCGGTGCGGGCGAATTTGCTTTGCCGCTGCCCGATGGCACAACTAAAACCATTCGCATTCGCCGGGCTCATCTTGAAGAAGACGCCGGCAAACTGCTGCATGAAGGCTCCAGCGGCATGTCGCAGGTAGACTTAAACCGCGCCGGCACGCCGCTTTTGGAAATTGTGACCGAGCCGGACTTTGCTTCACCCGAAGAAGCACGGCTGTTTGGCGAAGAGTTGCGCCGCATTTGCCGCTATTTGGGTGTATCGCAGGGCATTATGCAGCAGGGGCACATGCGGTTTGAGCCTAACATCAACCTGCATATTTTTCACGAGGGTAAGGTATATAAAACACCCATTACCGAAGTTAAAAATCTCAACAGCTTCAGGGCGGTGGAGCGGGCGTGCGCGTACGAAATTCAGCGGCAGCTTACCGAGTGGATGGCGGCTCCCACCGAGCCGGCGGGCGGCAAAGCAACCCGCGGCTGGGATGACGACCAGGGCATAACGCTGCTGCAGCGCGAAAAAGAAGAAGCTCATGATTACCGCTACTTTCCTGACCCGGACCTCGTGCCGGTGCACGTTTCGCGTGATTGGGTTGCCAAGGTAGGCCGCGAAGTGGTGGAACTGCCGGTGCCGCGGCGCAGTCGTTATATGCAGCAGTGCGGTCTGACCGCCAAGGAAGCACTGGCGCTGACAGAAGAGCGCAGCGTATCTGACCTGCTTGATGAGGCGATTAAGCTGGGAGGCTCGCCGAAGCGTCTGGCAAACCTGCTGCTTGGCCCGGCCGCCAAGCTGGCCAACGAAAAGGCGGGCGAAGGCGCTTCGATAGATAGTTTGCCGATCAGCGCGGGCCAATACGCCGCGCTGGCAAAGATGGTGGAATCGGGCGTGGTAAGCGCCAGCGCTTCAGTGACGATTTTTGAGGCGATGGTGCAGCAGCCCGGCGCTGAGCCGGCAACCATCGCCGCCGAAAAGCAACTGCTGCAGGTTCGCGACGAAAATCAGATGGCGGCGTGGGTTAAACAGGCCATTGAGGCCAATCCGCAGGCGGTGGCCGACTACCGCAACAACCCGAAGAAAAAACAGGCGTCGCTGGGATTTTTGCGCGGTGCGGTTATGAAAATAAGCCAGGGCAAGGCCGATCCTAAAATGGTGGGCCAGTTGCTGGAAACACAGTTGGGTTAATGCGTCCGCGGTAGGATGGGCTGTAGGGTCTGCCAATAAATTTAGCGAATGGTCAAATGCCGCCCGACCATTTAACCCTTGGGGGTCGGGCGTCCCGCCCGACATGACGTAAAGCGGGCAAGATGCCCGCCCCCCCCAGGAATTGGTTTTCGCACCACGCCGGAAAAGTTGGCAGAGCCCCGGACTCTCTATTCCGCGCGCTTGGTTGCTGCGTAAACATGCAGGTGGAGTTGCTTATATGGGCGATCTCTTTTATAGCAGTAAGTTAACGAAAGTTTTATGCGCTATGGCGTGTATAGCGCTGATGGCGGGCTGGCTGCGGTCGGCGCAGGCGCAAATTACCTTGCCCGCAAATTTCAAAACGTACAATCCGCCAGGCTATTATGTGTTTCATACCGATGTAAGCCGGCACATGCTGCAACAAATATGGCTGCGCATGAACTTTGCCGCCCACGCCTACGACCAGCGGCTGCACGCGATATTTGGCGGGTCGGTCACGCAGAAGCAACCGTTTTATCTTTTTAAGCGCCGCAGCGATTATCTTGCCGCTGGCGCACCACCCGGAAGCGCCGGCGTGTTTATGATTGACCAGTACGGCCAGCGGCTGATGGGTGATGTGGGCAACCACATATCACATCAAACGTGGCATATTATTCAGCATGAGGGTTTTCACCAGTTTACGTTTGCGTTTATACACGCTTTTTTACCGGCTTGGGCCAATGAAGGCACCGCCGAATATTTTGGCGAAGGGCTTTTTACGGGCAACAGTTTTGTCACCGGCTGGATTCCGCCTTATCGGCTGGCGCGCATCAAGTTTGAAATGCGCCATCACAAGCTGCTGCCCATTCATACCATGCGCCGCATGCCGTACTCGCAGTGGAACGATGTGCTTTTGGGCACCAATTATGACGAAGCGTGGTCTATGATTTACTTTTTGGCGTGGGCCAATCATCAAAAATATGCAACGCCGTTTGTACGCTATCTCGTGGCGTATCACAATGGGGTGCCGTCGGAACAGGCATGGGATCATATTTTCGGCGCCGATGACGCCGCATTTCAAAAGCTATGGGAAAAATATTGGCTTACCCTGCCGGCGGACCCAACGGCCGAGCTTTACGCCCGCGTGCAAACGCAAACACTCACCAACTATCTGGCGCGGGCGTGGGCGCTGCACCAAACATTTAAGCACGCGGCTGATTTTTTGCACTCGGCCCAAGACGGTTCGCTAAAGCAGTACAAGCTGCCCAATCGCAACTGGTTGCCGAGCAGCTTGCTTAAGCGGGCGCTGGCGGCGGCGGGGCATGTCGGAACATGGTCGTTCAGCAAGGCTCGTATTCCGCATTTAATTTGCACCATGCCCGATGGCACAAAGCTTATCGGGATTTTTCGGCTTTCAGAAGGCCAGCCCGGACGGGTGTTCGTGCGTGTGGTGCGTGCGTCAACGGCAAGCGAAGAATCCGCAGAGGCAGTCAGCGAGAATGCCGATCAACCGCCCGCGGAAGATCGCCGACTGGATACCGTCGCGCAATAACGCCGCAGAGCACTGCGAATGACGCATGAGCAAATCTGCCGCCCGCGAAGCGATGCTGCCCATGTAACGCAGGCATCTTGCCTGCCTGGCCGGCACGACAGCTGTGATGCCCCGCATCGCGTGGGCCATTACCGGTGGCCATGGGCCGATTTTGGCGCTGCCGAAAAGGTAACCGTTCACGGGGTAAAAACCATAGAAATAAAGGTAAATAATCGGATGTTGCCGGCCATCCGAGTAAAAAATGCGCCCAAATCGG
>JAJXZA010000127.1 GCA_021780285.1 Planctomycetota bacterium | reverse complement strand
GCCATGAGCTTTGTGGGCTTTTTGGCAATGACGGCCTGTTTTGTGGTGCCATTTGTGCTCGGCAAAAGCATCGGCGCCAACATCAGCCGGGTAGACGGCGTATTGAACACCTACTGGCTCTATATTCATGTAAACGTCGTGATAAGCAGCTACGCACTCATCGCGGCGAGTTTCTGCCTCGGCGTGCTTTACCTTATCACCAAGGCGTACTACAACCTGCACCCGGTAGAGGCATTTGCCGTCACCGGGTCCGGCGGCGTCGGGGCGGCAGCACTCGCGGGCGGCGGCAACACGGCGATAGCCGCCACGCGCGGTGGAGGCACCGCCATCACGCCGGAGCGGCGTAAATTTTTGGATCAGCTTGACAGCGCCAACATCGTAATTTTGCAGATGGCATTCTGGTTTTTGGGCACGGGTATCATTTTCGGCGCGATCTGGGCAGACTTCAGTTGGGGCCGCCCGTGGGGTTGGGACCCCAAAGAAACGTTCGCCCTGCTTACCTGGATATTTTATCTCATCATTGTGCACCTGCGATTTGTGACACCCAAATACCGGCCCGATTGGACCGCGTGGCTTTCAATTGCAGGCTTTGCGGCGATGATGTTTAACTGGATTGGCGTAAACTTCTTTCTGGTGGGATTGCACAGTTACGCCTGATGCGACCGGTGCAAACCCGGATATTTCGCCCTAAAGCTGAAGGAACTACAAAAATGCCTGTGTCACGCGATGCTGTAATGGCTGCCTTGGCAACCGTGCAGGATCCAGAAATTTTCAAAGATATTGTATCGCTTGATATGGTGCGCGATGTCAACATCTGCGGCGCATCAGTCAAAATTCGCGTGGAACTTACCACACCGGCGTGCCCTCTTAAAGATCGCATCCGCGAGGAGGTGACCACGGCGGTGAGGAAGGTTCCAGGCGTTGAAGCGGTGGATGTGGAGCTGACCGCCAAGGTGCGCAGTGGCGCAGGGCCAAAACAACTGCTGCCGCAGGTACGCAACATTATCGCTGTAGGGGCTGGCAAGGGCGGCGTGGGCAAAAGCACCATTGCTCTGAACCTTGCGGTTGGGTTGGCGCTGCAAGGCGCCTCGGTAGGCTTGCTGGATGGCGATGTCTATGGGCCATCAATCCCCACCATGACGGGCATCGGACAACGCAATCCACAGCTTAACGGCGAACGAATTATTCCATTTTCGATCTGCTCGGCCGAAGCCGTTATAAAGGTTATGTCCATCGGTTTTATCGTGCCGCCGGAAAAAGCTCTTATCTGGCGCGGCCCGATGGTGCACGGGGTTATCCGGCAATTTATTGAACAGGTGGAATGGGGCGAACTGGATTATTTGATTGTAGACCTTCCACCCGGCACCGGTGATGTTTCATTGACGCTGGCGCAAACCATCGCTCTTACCGGCGCGGTTATTGTGGCGACGCCGCAGGAACTGGCCCTGGCCGACGCCCGCCGCGCCGTGCGGATGTTTCAGCAATTGGGGGTGTCTATTTTAGGCGTGGTCGAAAACATGAGCTACTTTATCTGCGAACATGGCACGACGTACGACCTGTTTGGGCGCGGCGGCGCGGCGGCGATGGCCCAAAGCATGGGACTCCCCTTTCTGGCGGAAATTCCGATTGATGCCCGTATGCGGCAATTCGCGGATTCGGGCGAGCCATTCGCCAATTTTGCGGTGGATGCCCCAAGTCGGCAGGCACTGCTTACGCTGGCTCAAAAGCTTGCGGGCCAGGTAAGCGTTCGCAACCTTACGAAGCCCGCAGGCAAGGAAGTTAAGCTGGAAATCAGCGGTTAACGGGCAAAAAGCAGCTTGTGGTATGCACTTGTGCCATCAACGCACGGCCCATAAAATGCCCTCCCAAAGGATAATCGTTATCCTTACATAGCCTTAACGCAATGTTAACATTAATGGGGTGTAATTCCTGGCAAGTCCACTACGGATGAAGTGCTGGAGTTCAGTGCTGCCGGTGGTGGTGGTGGTTTATCAGGAAAGGATTTAAACCATGTTCAGTCGTATTGGCAAACTCCTCAAGGTCGCCGTGCCGGCGCTGGCGCTCGCCGTGGTTGGCGGCAACATCGCGCGCGGCGTGGAAATCTCGGGCGCCGGCTCGACATTCGTGTATCCCATCATGCTTAAGTGGATGGCGTTGTACGAAAAGAGCCATCCCAACGTCAAGATTGATTACGAAGCTATTGGTTCCGGCGGCGGCATCCAGGGCTTGATTAACAAGACGATTAATTTCTGCGGCTCGGATGCCTACATGAGCAAGTCTCAGATGCAGCAGGCGGGCGGCGTGCTGCACATGCCGGAAGTCGCCGGCCCCGAAGTTATGAGCTACAACCTGCCGATGGTGCACCAGCAACTGGTATTTGACGGTAAAATAATCGCCGATATCTATCTGGGTCGCATCACAAAATGGAATGATCCCCGCATTGAAAAACTTAATCCGGGCGTCAAATTACCAAACCTGCACATCCTGGTTGCTCACCGTTCAGATGGTTCGGGAACCACGTTTATTTTTACAGGCTATCTTTGCAAGGTAAGCCCATCTTGGAAGACCCAGGTAGGACAAGCCACGTCAGTTAACTGGCCGGTGGGCCGTGGCGGCAAGGGCAACCCGGGCGTGGCCGCTTTGATTGACAAAACCAAAGGAGGCTTGGGCTATCTCGAATACGCTTACGCCATCCAGGGGCACTTCCCGGTGGCCAAACTCATCAACAAGGACGGCGATAAAGTGCAGCCATCCATTGCTTCGGTGATTGCAGCTCAGAAAGCGGTGGTGGCAAACCTGCCAGCCGATCTGCGTATCCATATCATCAATCCTTCCGGCGCGAAGTCGTATCCGATTTCGGGTTTCACCTATTTGATCTTGGCAAAGGACCTTGGTTACATGAGTCATGCCAAGGCTGAAGCTACGGTCAAGTTTATCCACTGGATCTTGACTAAAGGCCAGAGTTACGCCAAAGAGCTTGACTACATCCGTCTTGGCCCGGCCATGCAGAAAAAAGTTCTCGCCAACCTTGCCAAGGTACGATGGAAGGGCGAAAAGCTCTCGTACTGATTAATCGAAGTTTATGCAGACGCCGGTGTTGGCGAACCGCGGCTGCCACGGTACCTTAGGGGTTCCCGGCCACAAGGCCGGGAACCCTTGTTGGTTTTTGGTTTGGTGTGAATGAGTATTGACAGCTTAACCCCTGACACATCCGCACCGACCAATCGTCGGCGCCGCATATTGCGGGAGATATTTGACCGTACGATGGCCGGGCTTGCGATCAGCGGTGTGCTGGCCATGTTCGGCCTGCTGGCGCTGATCTTTCTGGTGCTGCTCGATGGCGCCTGGATGGCCATTGGCCAAATCAACTGGCATTTTTTCACAAGTTCGGTATGGGACCCCGTTAAAGGCCACGATCACTATGGCGTGCTGGCGTTCGCCTACGGCACCGCGGTCACGACTTTTATCGCGCTGCTGCTGGCGGTTCCGGTCAGCATCGGCACGGCGGTATTTATTGTGCGCATTGCGCCGCGCTGGCTCTCCGGACCGGTGTCTTTTTTAGTGGAATTACTCGCGGCTATTCCCAGCGTTGTCTATGGTTTGTGGGGAGCTTTTGTCATGTCTCCCTGGCTGCAGAACTACCCCGAGACCTGGCTTTACAATGCGCTGCACAACATTCACCTCATAAAGCTTGGATACTATCCGGGCAGTACGCCCAAGTATCCGCTGCCCGAATATTTTCCGGCCAACCTGGTCCACGGCGGGCCTTCCGGCACCGACTATCTGGCGGGCGGGCTGATTTTGGCTATCATGATTCTGCCGATTATCACAGCTATCACACGTGATGTGCTGCTGCAGTTTCCGGATTCCATTGAACATGGAGCCTATGCTTTGGGCGCTACTTGGTGGCAAACCACCCGATTGGCCATCAACTACTGCCGCGTCGGCATCTTTGGCGCAGCCATGTTAGGAATGGCGCGGGCTATCGGCGAGACGATGGCCATCATTATGGTCATTGGCAACACAGATCGCATCTCGTCGAGCCTCTTTGCCGGCGGCCAGACGCTTACCGGTGTTTTTGTAAATGAATTTTTGGAGGCGGACCGCCCCATTTATTTCAGCGCCATGATGTATGTGGCGCTGACCCTGCTGATAAGCTCCCTGCTTACCACGCTTCCGGCGAGGTTTATGCTCAATCGCATCGGCGCCCGACATGCGAGTGAGGAGTAAAACATGAGCAGCAATTCTGCGGAACCACAAATCACCCCACGCACCGGAATTAGCGGTGAGCCGCGCCAGCCTGCGAGTTTTACTGCGGTGGGCCTGTCCGGACTCTGGCGACGAATTTTCAGCATTGGAGCCATGGTGGTATGTACGGCTGCAGCCGCCACCGCCTTGACGGTGCTGTTTCTTATTCTCGGATACATGGTGTATCAGGGATTCCGCTATCTGAACCTGGCATTTTTTACGCATTTGCCTCTGGATACTCCCATGGGCATGCGCAATTCCATCGTGGGAACTCTGATCTTGGTGGGCTTGGCCAGCGCCATGGGCGTACCCATCGGTATGCTTTGCGGCATTTACCTCGTGGAGTATGCGCGCAAGGGGTGGCGCTCCGATGTGGTGCGCATTGTGTTGGACGTGCTGGCCGGCACGCCCACCGTGCTCTTGGGCGTGCTGGTGTACACCATTATGGTGGTGCACCACCATGGCAAGCAATTGACCGGAGTCATGGGGACGTTTTTAGATGTGGCACAACATATACAAGCGTGGCTGGGCATTCCGCGACATTACTCCGGCTGGGCCGGCGGTGTAGCATTGGCTTTTATCATGGTTCCGATTGTTGCCCGGTCAGCCGAAGAAATGCTCCGTTTGGTGCCCCGCGCCTACCGCGAGGCCTCCGCGGCCTTGGGCGCATCCAAAGCTGAAACATTGGTGAGGGTGGTTCTACCGGCGGCCACGACCGGAATTATCACCGGGATCCTGCTGGCGGTGGCCCGTGTCGCCGGCGAAACCGCCCCCCTTTTTTTTACATCGTTCGGCAACACTGCAATGACTTACAATCCAAGCGACCAGATGGATTCGCTGCCGGAGCGCATCTACTTCTACAGCCAGTCGAGCGTACCAAGACAGGTACACCAGTCATGGGCCGCAGCGCTTGTTTTGGTAAGCCTGATCACAGTGTTCAGCGCGGCGGTGCGCTTTGCCACACGCAAACGCCGCGGGGGCGCCCGCTGATCGCCGTCAGCCGGCGACGGTGTCGCCAGTGTGCAGGTTTTGCCTCATATTTTGCGCAGTGTTATTTTGACGCTGGCCCACGCTGGATTACACTACCTTCATGTTCGATTTGGTGATCAGCCAACCGTTGGTGGCCGGCCATGTCGGGTTCGATTCAACTGACCACATTTGGAGTCCTCGATGAGCCAGCCATGC
>JAJXZA010000078.1 GCA_021780285.1 Planctomycetota bacterium | reverse complement strand
GGATTGTCGCAGTAAAAACTACGCAAAAGCCATCGAGCGGCTCACCAGCCGTGGGTTACACCAGCACAATCCGCAGGCCGCGGCGATGTACGCTCTGTCACAGGCTGCCTGCAACAACTCAAGCAAGTCTCCGATGCAACACACCCCAGCAGACACTTTTTATCGCCCGGCATTTGATGATTTTCTTCAATTGCTGGGCGGCCGCAGCATCGGCTGCGATACATTTACAGCCATGGACATCGCACATATTGCCTGGCGATCTGGCTTTTTGATCGTGGCCTGTAAGTTGCTTGAGCAAACCGTATCGCATGCCGCCCCCGGCGCTTTACCGATGCTGCACTATCATCTGGCGCGATTATACGATGCACGCGCCATGCCTCGTGAACGCAGAAAACATCTTAAACTGGCCCAAAAAGCTGATACCGATTACTGCTTTCCATGGCTGCTTGAGGACCTCGTTACGCTGCAATGGGCCATCAGTCAAGACGCCAGGGATTACAAGGCGCACTACTATTTAGGCAATTTTTTATATGCGCACGATCGTGGAGCACAAGCGATGGTGCACTGGACAACCGCCGCAAATCTCGACCCAACCAATAGTATCGCATGGCGGAATTTGGGTATTGCGAAGTTCAATGTCGCCGGGCAGCCGCAACAGGCACTGAAGGCCTTTAACCGGGCGATACAAGCTGCTCCTCGAGATGCCCGCCTTGTTTATGAACGCGATCAGCTTTGGAAGCGATTGGGGCACCCGCCGGCCAAACGTATCGCAAAGCTCCTGCAACACCACGAACTTGTTCACCAGCGCGATGATCTGTGCATCGAGTTAGCGGCCCTTCACAACAGCATAGGCCAGCCGCGAGAGGCTCTGACAATCTTGATAAACCGACACTTTCAACCATGGGAAGGAGGCGAGGGTTTGGCCCTCGGCGAATACGCCCGCGCCCGGCAGTTGCTTGCGCAAGAGTGCGTGCAAAGCGGCGATGCACCGCAGGCCGTCAAGCATCTTGACGCAGCACTTAACCCTCCAGAGAATCTCGGTGAAGCCCGGCATTTGCTTGCCAACCACAGCGATATTTTTTATGCGATGGGCTGCGCACAGCAGTCGTGCGGAAACCCTTCGGCCGCCCGGCAGTGGTGGAATAAAGCCGCCAGCGCCCGCGGCGATTTTGAGCAGATGGCGGTAAAATCGGTTTCCATCATGACCTATTTTTCCATTCGAGCATTGCAGGCACTGGGCCGCCACAACCAAGCCAAACACATGATCGCCCGCGTGGAAAGCCACGCCCGGCAACTTCTTAAAGCACAACCAACCGTTGATTATTTTGCCACATCTCTACCGAACATGCTGTTGTTTAGCGATAACCTTGAAGCCCGCCGCAGCGCCTACGCAAATGTGCTTCTCGCCCAAGCGGCCATCGCCCGCGGCCGCATCGCCGAGGGTCTGATCAGGCTCAATCGGGCGCTGGCAATAGATCCGAGTTATGCCCCAGCTTTGATGTTAAAAGCTCAGGCGAGCGCATTTCGCCCCAGCGTCAGCATTTTTAGCCGCAGACCGGGATACCGCAAACGAGAGGATACGCATGCATAACAGTCCAATGCAAGATGCCGGCAGTTCGGCAGGTGCTCCGGCTGATGATCTTCATATGGTTTTTGTGCTTCTTATTTCAATCACCGCGGCCATGGGCGGTCTGCTGTTTGGCTACGATTGGGTGGTTATTGGCGGCGCTAAAGATTATTTGTTTGCCCACTTTCATGTAACGGGCGTTGACCAACAGGGCTGGCTTACCAGCTGCGCCCTGGTGGGTGCGCTGCTCGGATCCATTTGTTCGGCGGGTTTAAGCGATCGCTTCGGCCGTAAACTCATGCTGCTTGTTTCCGCAGCCGTGTTTTTTGTGTCGTCTATTTTTACCGGATTAGCCGGGTCAATCGCGGCTTTTACTCTATGGCGGATCGCCGGCGGCTTAGCCATTGGATTAGCCTCCAACATTTCTCCTATGTATATTGCTGAAATAAGCCCCGCACGCTGGCGTGGCAGGCTCGTTGCGCTTAATCAATTGACCATCGTCATTGGAGTACTCGCCGCTCAAATTACCGACTGGCTTATTACCCGCCATGTACCAGCAAACGCCACAACGGCCTCGCTCGCTGGCTCCTGGTACGATTTATGGGCATGGAGATGGATGTTTATCGCGGTGGCGTGTCCATCGGCCCTTTTTTTCATCTGTTCT
Source organism: Planctomycetota bacterium (assembly GCA_021780285.1). Classification (GTDB taxonomy): domain Bacteria; phylum Planctomycetota; class Phycisphaerae; order WQYP01; family WQYP01; genus JABEVB01. Next base: position 19,880 of record JAJXZA010000078.1, on the reverse strand, counting down.
CTTTTTGTTCCCGAAAGCCCGCGCTGGCTCATAAGGGAGGGGCGACTGCCGCAGGCGCACAAGGTGCTCTCGGCTATTGGCGGAGAGGCGTTTGCCCGCTCGGCAGGCCAGAGCATTCAGGAAAGCATCGGCAGCGAATCGTTGGTGAAAGTGCAATGGAAGGAACTGTTGCACCGCGGAGTACCGGCGCTTCTGGTCATCGGCGTCGTGTTGGCGGTGCTACAGCAGTGGAGCGGGATCAACGTCATTTTTAATTATGCCACCGATATCTACCGCCGAGCCGGTTATACGCTCAATCAGCAGATGTTTAACATTGTAATCACCGGCGTGATCAATCTCGTCTTCACGTTCGTTGCATTATTTACGGTAGATCGCATCGGTCGCCGAACATTGATGCTGATTGGCTGCTCCGGAATAGGATTGTCGCATCTTGCGGTGGGCTGGGCATTTTACGCGCACCTGCATGGTCCTGTTGTTTTGGCGTTTACTCTGGCGACGATTGCATTCTACGCCATGTCGCTGGCGCCGGTTACCTGGGTACTCATCTCCGAGATATTTCCCAATCGTGTCCGCGGTGCGGCCGTTGCCATCTCCGTATCCGCCTTGTGGATTGCCTGCTTCGCCCTTACATACAGTTTTCAGCCGCTGACCGCGGCGCTGGGTATCGCCGGCACCTTCTGGCTTTATTCGGGCATCTGCCTGGCGGGATGCCTATTTGTATTCTTCAGCATTAAAGAAACCAAAGGTCAAAGCCTCGAAGAGCTGGAGCAATCGCTGCATGCGGGACGGCAATAATATCAGAGCTTTTGTCCCGCGACCGTAACAATCACCCCGTAGCCTGCATATGCTGCACGCGCATAAAAGCAATGCATCACGCTTCGATCACAGCCGCGCAGGCCGTTTGGGGTATTTCTCCGGCTTGCAGCAGGTATTCGGTAATGGTTCGAGCTTCAATTTCAAAAGGAGACTCGTCGTGCCCATACTCAAGGCAGTTGGCCACATATTGCCGGATGAACTCTCGCAGGCTGCCCATGCGCTCAAATTGCATCACATGAACCAGTTCATGTGCAAGCCAATATTCAATATTGTCCACATCGCGCCGCACGCAGATACCATAGCCCAGCATGACGCTCTCGGTCGCGGGCGTGAGCACATGACCATGACGTGCGAGCATATCCAGTTCGGCTGAAGGCCGCGGCAGCGTTTCGACCACTTGATAGCGCACCTGTTCGGGCCGGGCCACGCCAATTCTTCTGGCCAAAGCCAATTGCGTGTCGTTAAGTGAACGACCACGCCTTATAATCTCCTCGCCGGTGCGGCCAGCCCAATTTGTTGCCGGCGAAAGCACAATCGGCAGCATGTGCTGCAGTACCCCTACACTGATCATAATTGCCTCCCGATGCGTGGCATGCATGGCCGGATGCCATATATGTTTTCGGCACGAAGAGCAAATCATGATTCATCAAAATTAATTCTCCGTGTTATCGGGTGCATGGGCCTGCCCCTCCGTGAAGATATAGGCCGGTAATCTTCAGGTTCGGCTGTACTGATAGCATCATCCATTGGCCCGCGATCAAACGCCGCGATACCAGACAGTCGCCCCGGAAAATCAGCCCCAGTACGGTTAGCGCAGACAAAGTTGAATCAGATGATCCGCATGGCTCGTTACCCATGCAACTTTGCGCTCGATCATCTTCAAAAATCCGACGCCCTCGATGCGGCCGAACGACCCTGTTGCCGCGATATGAAATGCGCTCTCCGCCACCATCGCTTCAATCATGAGCCATGGAATGGCCTTGACCTCGGCTTCGCTGATAACGTCCACGGCGTCGTATCCACGTATGAACTGGGTAAAGCGAGCTTCATCCACATGGTCGGGCCATTGGGAGGGGTCATCTCCGCCGCCCAGAATTGAAAATTGCAAAACTCCGTTGGCCAGATCAATAATGCGTTGCTGCAGTCGCGCCGCGTCGTAATCTATCACTGCCACAACCCGCTTGTTGCGAAACAGCATATTGCCCGGATGCCAATCGCAGTGAACAATTTGCAGCGGCCAGTTCAAGATGCCCATTTTGTTGGTTTTATCGGCCGCTTGCACATAAGCCTCGCGCAACGCGTAAAGCGTATTTGATACGTCTTTTACATCCACGGGCTTCTGCTTCTCGGTGCGAACCACGGTATCCGGGATTTGGTCAAGGCTGGTGCCGATGCCGCGATTATAGTGGTAACTTCCCGTAGCCGGTTCAAATTCCGGTGTGTAGTCGCGCAGCAGCTTATGGTAAAGCGCTAAAATGCGGCCCGAGTCGAGTGTGGATTCCAGCGAATTGTCGTAACCTGTGCCGCGGATGTATTCAAACAACTCATAGATGCCCCCAAAAAGTTGCAGCATGGAATTGTTTTCTTTGCGGGTCCCTATGAGATGCGGCAGTGGAAACTGCTTTTCGGCAAGGTAGAGCTGAATGGCATGACAAAAGGCGGTCTTGAACGGGTCATCCTTGCCTTTGGCTCGTCGCTTGAGCAAAAACTCGCCTTTTTCGGTGCGCAGCAGCAACTTGGGGGCCTTCCGCGAGCCTCGCGGAAATTCCTTAATAGTTTCAATCACGCCAATGTCAAAATGACTCAGCACGATCGCCAGTTCATCAGGGGTGAATTTTTCGCGGTCGCTCATAAGCCCCTAACCAGTGCCAAACACATCTCACTGTCCACAGGCTACGCTCCTGCAATAGTATGCAGCTTTTTGGAACTGTCAATCATTACGTAACGCTTATGCCAAACCCACCCTTGCACACCCCTCCGTCACTCTCGCTGGTTATCAACACCTGCCAGAGGCGAGCAATGCCCGACCCGCAACGACGGAAGCCCGTGCGGCCGGCCAGAGTGCTGCACCCAGGGCCAAAGCCAATGTCAGCACCACCGGAAACACCAGGCCCTGCAAATTAATCACAAATTCAGACGCAAAACCCGCAAGCAGGCGGTCTATGTTCGTTGCCATCCATGCAAAGTACAAGCCCTGCACCACGCCCAATCCGCACGCCACCAGGGCCGCAAGGCTCGTTTCCGCCAGCACCAGCCGAACCAACTGTCCGCGCCCGGCCCCACAGGCCCGCAGTACGCCAAACTCATAGCGGCGATGGCGAACCGATGCCCCCATCATCGCCGCAACGCCCACGCTTGCAACAACCAGTACAACCATTGCGATCAAGCTTAAAGCGCCCAACACGCGGCGCACCAGGTGGTCCAGATTTCGCTTCATCTGCTTAATAGAGGTACCATGCAGTCCACCGGTGCCGGCCGCGAACAGCGACCCCAAAAAGCTCGCGGGACGCTCTGACATATATTTCTTTGCCGCCTCCATAACGGGCATGCCGCGAGTCCCCGGCTTGAGGGAAATCATAACGGTGTTAAAACCTGTAATGCCAAAATAACGTCGTGCATCCGCCGCGGTTCCTACCAATGACATTCGCGCCACCTGCCCAAACAGCCGGCTGGATCCGAAATAGTTCTTTAAAATGTTAAGCCCCGGCGAGTTGGCAACGCCGGCAACCTTGAAAGACACCGCTCCCACCGGCGAGTCAATGATGATGGGGCTCCCGGTTGTAAGCCCCGCCGCATGCTGCGCCTGCGATGCCACAATAACCGCTCGTCCCTTAATCAAAGCGGCAAATGCCTGCCTTTCATCGCCTTGCCTGAACTGCAGCGAAATCATTCTCTCAAAACTTTTGGGCTGTATTACAACAAACAGCATATTCCGCTGCCTGCCGCCAGAAGGCTTTGCCTTTACAAAAAACGCGGTGATCGCCGTGCTGTCATTTATGCCCGGTACAGCAAGCGGCAAAGTTTTGAGCTGATTCGAGGGCAATGGAGCAAACGGACTAAATACATATACATCCGGAAGCCCCGCCGGAAACTCCCATGATTGAAGCAAACCTGCCGCACGACTCTCAACCGAAATGAAAAATGTAATTCCCACCAGAAGAGAGGCCACCATTGCGCCCATCCGCCACGGACTGCGCGACCAGGCCCCCGAAAGCAACTCGCGTCGCAGGCCCCATATAAAAGCCAAGCCCCAAGCCGCCGGCCGCTCCAACAAAACCACCACCAGCGGCGCAATCAACGCCACGCCAATAAACACCGCCGGATTTCCCACCAGCGCATAAAGTCGAAAACGCCAAACCGGACTCGGCACCTGCCACAACACCACTTGCAGTGTGATCAGCAGCACCCCCACCACCGCAACCAGAATAACCCGTTTAATTGAAGAGGCTTGAGCCACGCTCGCCACTGCTCTAAGCGGCTGCACCCGCACCGCCAGCCACATAGGCAGCAATGCACCAAAAGCGGTCGCCAGCAGCCCAGTCAATACCGCGGCAACCGGAATAACATGTCCCACCCGATATACGCCCAATACCGATGCATAGTGCCGCACCAGCAACCACGAGCCAACCCAGCCCACCAGCATGCCGGCCGCTGTGCCAATAACTCCCGCCAGCAGCGCTTCCACCAGCACCATTTGCGCCAGTTGCCCGCGGCTGGCCCCCAAACAGCGTAAGTGCCCAAAGTGACGAACCCGTTCCTGCAACCCAACGGCCATAATGCCGCAGATCAGCACCGCGCCGCAAAGACCGCTTAACAGCGCACCCAAAAGCAGCACGCGATTAAACACGCCGCCGATTTTCTTGAATGCGGCCCGGGCCGTGCCAGCTATTGCAACATGCGCGGCAGGCCCAAGCGACTTGCCGATCGTCGCAGCCCACTGTTTGGATGCCAGACCGGCACGCAATTTTATGTCAATGCTTGTCACGCCTCCTGGCCCGACACACACTTTGGTCAGCACATGCCGGTCGAGGTAGCAAGTCGGCGGTTTTAGAAATCGCTGCACGGGCGTTTCTGTGACAATGCCGCAGACTCTAAGTTTTACGAATTTTCCGGGGTGTATGGCGATGGCGGCTTGCTCACCTGCATGCAATTTAAAACGGCTCGCCAGCCGACTATCAACGATAATATCATCAGGCCCACGGAGGCATTGCCCGGCCACAAAAGTCATGGGATGAAAGTCGCCGTCAAGCTTCGGCGAAATTCCCACTGCCCGCACCAAATTCTCTGCGCCTGCCACCTGAAGCAGTACATGCCCCGACTGCCGTGCGGCGGCCATCCGCACCTGCGGAATCGCCCGCACCCGCCTCAGCATGCCCGCCGGTAAAAATCCACCTTCCGCAGCGGCGAAGCCGGCTCGCTGCACGGCGGGTTCCACACGCAGATCAGCCGAGCCTAGCATGGCTGTGAGGCCGCCTTCCAATGAAGCCTTACCCGAATTCAATCCCGCCCCGCCGGCAAATACCAGCGCGACGCCTGCCATAGTTACAATCGCGGTCAACAGCGGCCGCAGCGGCCTATACCGCCAATGACTGATAGCGAGCCGCCAGCCTGCCGGCATCATCATTTTTCTCCACGGTAAACTCACCTGCAACGCAACCATCGCGCAACACCACCACTCGCTGCGCCTGCAGCGCCGCGAATGGTTCATGCGTTACCAGCACCACTGTCGTTTCTATCGCCAAAAGCGTGTCCCGCAGTGCCTGCCAGAATTGCCCCGCATTCAGCGAATCGAGATTTCCGGTCGGTTCATCCGCCAGGAGCAGCGGCGGCCGCATCACCAGTGCGCGCGCAATGGCTACCCGTTGCTGTTCGCCTCCCGATAGCGCATCGGGCCTGTGCTCAACCCGATGGCTCAACCGCAGCCGCTCCACCAGTTCCTGCATAAGCCGTCCGGCCGGAGCTTCGTCATCACCGGCCAATCGCACCGGCAGCATGATATTGTCTTTGACTGAAAGCGTCGGTATGAGGTTAAACTGCTGAAACACAACTCCCACGCCCCGCCGCCGAAATGTCGTCGCTTCGCGCTCGCCAAGGCGTCCGATGTCCCGGCCGGCGACGCATAACCGGCCTGAATCGGGTTTGTCCAGCGCAGCGCACAAATGTAAAAAAGTAGACTTGCCCGATCCGCTCGCTCCCATAATCGCGACAAACTCGCCGGCCGCAATTCTAAGCGTCAAACCTTTGAGTGCCGCGACGTTTCGGGACCCTTGTTTGTATCGCTTGCCAACATCCTCCGCAATTACTGCATCGGAAGTTGCAGGCGCTGTTTCAATTACGCTGTTCTCAGGTTCCAACATCGTCATCCCTGCATCATAAGCGAGTTGGCCTTCAATGTCCCAACGATGGTTCACCCATCGCATACCCGCAGATTTTCACTGGCACAGCGGCCAAGCCAACGTTACCATGCCGCCTGGGCTTTTGCAGGCGTGCCATGAGGCGCAATACCCCCGGAGAACAAATGGTCAACGATGCTTCCATGACTCACCCCGCTCCAAATGATCGCTGGCTCAGCGCCAATGTGCTGCTCATCAGTTTTTCCGCGTGCTTTGCCGACCTCGGATATCAGGCCGTTTTGGCGGTATTTCCGCTGTTTTTGGTGAATCAGTTGGCGGCTCCGGCCTATATGTTCGGTATTGCCACGGCGATCAGCTACGGGCCTGGGGCGGCATTCGGCCTCATCGGTGGACGGTTAGGTGATAAGTTTGGTCATAAGAAAATCGCTCTGACCGGCAACCTGCTGATCCCGCTTTTATCGCTTGCAGGGCTTGCCGCCAGTGCCGCGGGTTCTATTGCGCTTTTCGCCGGCGGCTGGTGGGCGCGCAACTTTCGCTCGCCGCCGCGCCGCGCCATGCTTACCGAAGTGGTCTTGCCGGCCCATCGAGCCAAAGCCTTCGGATTCTTGCACGCATTGGATATCGGCGGTGGATTTTTGGCGGCAACAGCCGCGCTTTTGCTGCTGTTGGCGCATGTTGCGCTCTGGAAGATTTTTCTTTTTACCATTGTGCCATTGCTTTGTTCGTCGCTGGTATTGTCGTTTGTGCGTGCCGGCCGCAAAGGCGCGGTTGTACCGCAGGCCGCTGGCGCCAAAACCGCTGCTGAAGAGCACAGAGATCGCAAACTGTATCGCCGTCTGCTTTGGGCCACTGGGTTGTACGGCTTTAGTTCATTTAGCTTTGGGTTTCCAATCATCACGGTAGATCAGGCAACCCACAGCCCGGCGCTGGCGGTACTTTCTTATGTTGTTTTTTTTTGCATTTCGGCACTCGCAGGCCTGGCCACGGGACATTTAGCCGGCCGCGGCGTGCGATTTCTGGCTATTGGCGGATATGCCATCGGGGCGATTGGCACCGCAGGAATGGGGCTGGTGGGGCTGCTGCACTGGCCGCATGCGCTGTATTACGTTTGTGTGTCACTTATGGGGCTGGCGCTGGGCGTTATTGAAACCCTTGAGCCCGCCATTCTTTCCCGAATCGTTCCCAAGGGGTCAACCGGCGGCGGCATGGGGGCGCTGACCGCCACGCGAAGCCTCGGCCTGTTTGCCGCCAACATTGTTATGGGAGTGCTGTATCAGCATGGACCTATGTGGAGCTATGGCTACGCGGCAGTTTTGGCGTTCGCTGCGGCCATCGTCATGCTCGCCGCCGAGTGACAGGTTGTCTTGGGTTAACTTCATCGCTTGGCCCAAGATTGCTTTTTCACGATTTACAAAGCCGACCCAACCAACCCGGCAGTTTTACCTGGCAAGGGCGGGACTGACCGCGCCATGAGTGTTCGTCAGGTCAAGGTGATGACGCTGCGCAACACTGATACGCATGGCACTGGCACAAAGCACAACCACCAGCGCCGTTATCGCCGTTATGGCAAGCCAGCGTCGCGACTGCCTGCGAAAGATCTCAAAAGATTTGGCACGCCCGGCCAGCACCGACAGCAAAAAGAAAAGTACAAACGCCGCAAGCATCTTTATGCCCAATAACATCTGATATACGGGTGGTTGATGGGCGATATCCACCACCTCAAAGAGCCAATAAAATCCTGATATGATCTGGGTCAAAATGACCAGTCCCAAAAACATTCGCCAGCCGCGCATCATGCGATTCTGCATGGCATCGCGAACGCCGGAATCTATCTGAGCCATCGCCGGTTCAAGAAACAGCCACATAAAAATCGGCGCTCCCACCAATATGCACGCACCGACAATGTGCAACCACCGCATCGCAAGCATGACAAGCTCATGAACATTCATGTGCAGGAACTCCTTGAAGTTGGGCCAACTGGCATTCGTACCGATGCAGAAGTGCCGAGGACCGAGCCGCCACGATGGCCTCAATCGCGCTGGCGAAACTGATACAGCGTTGCGGGTTTCTCGGCATGCTGACAGGCAAGCTCCACATAATGATCATTGTTTTTCTGCATATCGTCCAACTCGGCCTCGCGCACCGGTCGTACCACCTTGGCGGGCACCCCCATGACAACATGACCATCCGGTACAACGGCATTTGGCGATACCACTGCCCCAGCGGCAACGATGCAATTCTTGCCCACCACCGCTCCGCCCAGTACAACCGACTTGATCCCGATAAGGCTGCCTGCCCCAACTTTTGCACAGTGCACCACAGCGCCATGACCGATTGTTACGCGGTCGCCAATTTCCAACGGCTTGCCGCTGTCGCAATGCAGTACGGCCCCCTCTTGCACATTGACGCGATCGCCGATGGTAATGGCGGCAACATCGCCGCGAAGGCTGGCATTAAACCAAATACTACAGTCTTCACCGATTGTAACATCGCCGGCAATAAGGGCGCTCGTTGCCTGCCAATGCTTGCCGATCCGCTCCATATAGCTATTGCTGATGAATTTACTCGTCATAAGAATCTGATAATAGTGGTCGCAACGATGAAAATCCAGCTATAAACAAGGCTGTACAGCAAAAGCATAAGCATATTATTTGTTACAAAGTATTTTTTTATCCTTTTTACGAATATTATAGAAAAAACTTTCATCGGTGAAAGTATTTTGCTATATTCGTGCCAGTACTTGAATGCACCAGTCGTAACCAGTGTGTACGACGGCCGGTGCATCCGTCATGTGAGCTATCGCCTGACCATGGACGGCAGGCTGAAAACTCTGGTTTTTTGTACAGGCAAAATGGCAGGCACTTACTAAAGTAGATTGAAACGGAAGAGATTGTGAAGAAAAGACACAAAGTATCAAAAACGCATGCCTGGCGCAGCGGTCACGCATCTGCGAAGACCAATGCTCGGCGTGCAGGCGCGTCCAACGGAACTGGGCGCCCAGTTGCACCTATTGAAGGAGTTAGCATGAAACCCACAAAACCATCACCCACATCCACCCCCAGCAAGAAGCCACGCAGCGCCGGCTTGTCCGTACTCGTGTACGACCGCCCGCTGCACCCCGAACTATTCGCCGTTGAAGCAAGGCGCGTACGTTTTCTTGGTGAATTTGAGGTATCAATGTGGCTGCTGGCCGGCGGAGGCCACACCGTGACCATTTGCGGCGCCGGCACCGACACCATCACCGAACTGGCATGCTTTCCAAACAAATCATTGCCAGACCGCGGCCTTATTGAGCGCCTGCCCTGCAAAGGTGACAAGCAGTTCGACAAACCGCTCGGCGATAAGCATCACTACTACCTGGCCATCAATGAGGAGCACATCACCGAGGCACTCTACGAAAACTCGGTCATTGAGCTGCAGCGCCTGGCTGACGATCAGGATGGCTTGCTCGCCCAGCGAAAAGATGAAAACGGCCGCACCGAGTGTATGTCTCTGGTGGTAGCCCAGTTGCATCGCAGAGCTGTGCATATTGAAGGCTTCCACCTGCTTGGCGAGGCTCGGGTGCTGGTACGAACCCAGTCCATCATTGAGCCGATCCGCGGTTAATTGGCCGAATACCTCGCACAACGCCTGCCGCTGCCGCTGCGCCATCGAATGTTGGCACAGGGGTAGCTACGGCTTTTTGCGGGACCGATTTGCTTCCGATAATGCAAACCTTTCCTAAACGCCGATGTTATAGGATAGACCGGGGTACGCCCCCGTCATGCACCCGAAGTGAGGGCTTTGCCTTGAATACATATTCACCTATGCGTATTTTAAGGCCCTCAACAAGGCCTCAAATGAAAAGATTGGCTCGCCTCCCCAAAAAGGCTGCAATGCGAGCGGAAACTTGTCATAATAGAGCTATCGCGTAAGGCGCAGCGCCGGCCAGCGTTTGGCCGCACTGCAGCGCTTTGGAGACTTTTTGTGAGTACCGCCGAATTACCCCCCAAGTTGATTGATGCTGTCAATGGCTTGAACCCTGAATTTCTTCAACACCTTTATGACCAATGGAAACAAGACCCGCACGCGGTTGACCCGCAGTGGCAGTGGTTTTTTCGCGGTTTTGATTTGTCGCAGCAGCAACCAGCGGCTGAGCGATCCGAAACATCCACCGCCAGACTCGACGATCGCGCAACCGTAGCCGGCCGCGAATCGCAGGCACTCGATGTAATACATGCCTACCGTGAATTAGGGCACCTTATTGCCAACTTAAACCCGTTGGGCCACAACAGCACCGAGCACCCGTTGCTCGCGCTCGATGAGTTTGGCCTCACGGAAGCCGACCTCGACCGAAGCGTGGATTCCAGCAGCTTTGGCGGCCGCCGCGCGATGCCACTGCGCCAACTCATCGCACAACTGCGCAGCACCTATTGCGGCACCTTCGCGGTTGAATATATGGACATCCGTGATCAATCACAACGGGCATTTTTGCAGGAGCAAATGGAGCCGACGCTCAATCAGCCGAACCTCTCGTCCGAGCAGCGAAAGCATGTGATGTCACGACTCATCGCGGCCGAAGAGTTTGAACAATTTTTGCAGAGACGCCATCCCACGGTTAAACGCTTCTCGGTTGAAGGCGGCGAAAGCATCATCACCCTGCTCGACGAAATCATTGAAGAAGGCAGCGCTCTGGGAATGGATGAAATCATCATCGGCATGGCCCACCGGGGCCGCCTTAATGTGCTCGCGCACATCCTCCAAAAACCCTATGAAATGATCATGGCTGAAGTGCTCGATCGCCCGCAGAAGTTTACCGGCGACGGCGACGTTAAATACCACCTCGGCTATGCCTGCGAACACGTAACGCGACATAACAAGCAGGTGCATCTCTCGCTGTCAGCCAATCCAAGCCACCTCGAAATCGTGGACCCCGTGGTGGAAGGCATCGCCCGCGCCAAACAGAACCGCAAAGGTGACGTTACCCGCCAGCGCGTGGTGCCGGTGCTCATCCACGGCGATGCGGCATTCACGGGTCAGGGCATTGTCGCTGAAACGCTGTACCTTTCGGAGCTTGAAGCATACCGCACCGGTGGAACCATTCACGTCATTATTGACAACCAGATCGGCTTTACCACCAACCCCACCGATTCGCGGTTCACCCGTTACCCAAGCGATGTCGCCAAGGCAATACAGGCTCCGGTATTCCATGTAAATGGCGATGATCCGGAATCCGTGGTGCAGGCCGCACGCGTGGCCGTGGCGTTTCGGCAGCGATTCAAGGCCGATGCTATCATTCACCTGGTGTGCTATCGCCGCCGGGGTCACAATGAAATTGACGACCCCACCATTACCCAGCCGGTGATGTACCGCGAAATTGCCAAACACCCAACCGTGCGCGAAATCTACGCCAAACGTCTCCTCGACGGCGGCGTCATTACCCAGGCCGAATTAGACCAGATGGCGCAAAGTGTGCGCGAGCGGCTCGATAAAGCGCAGGAATACGCCCAGACCTTCAAACCCGCCGATCAACCACCACCACCACACGGCCCCTGGAAGGACCTGACTCATGTACCACGCAATATTAAAGATTGGGGCGCAGCCACCGGCGTCGCCCGCGAAACACTGGCGAACATCGCCGATAAAGTCTGCCGGACGCCTGAAGGTTTTCATGTGCATCCCAAAGTCGCGCAGATGCTCAAGCATCGCCTCGACTGCGTAACCCGTGGCACTGATATTGACTGGGGCTGCGGTGAAATGCTCGCCATCGGCTCGCTTCTCGACGAAGGCACCTGGGTGCGACTCACCGGCCAGGATGTCTGCCGCGGCACCTTCGGTCATCGCAATGCGGTTCTGTATGATGCGCAAACCGGGCGATCTTTTGTACCATTGGCCAATTTTGCCGAGGCCAAGAGTCGCTTTACCATTATCAACACCATGCTTTCTGAATTGGCGGTGGTTGGCTTTGAATATGGCTTTGCATCCGCCGACCCGCACGCGCTGGTCATGTGGGAGGCCCAATTCGGCGATTTTGTCAATATGTGCCAACCGATTATTGACCAATACCTTGTGAGCGCCGAAACCAAGTGGGGAAAATACAACGGCCTCGTGATGCTCCTGCCCCACGGCTACGAAGGTGCCGGCCCGGAACACTCTCATGCCCGGCTCGAGCGTTTCCTGCAACTGGCCGCGGAAGACAACATCCAGGTATGCAATCCAACAACCCCGGCCCAGTATTTTCATCTGTTGCGACGACAGGTAAAGCGCAGTTTCCGCAAGCCGCTGATTGTCATGGCGCCCAAGTCACTGCTGCGCAGCAAACTCGCGGTGTCTACGCTCGACGATTTCACCACCGGCGGCTTTCAGGAAATTCTCGATGAAACCCAGCCGCTCGATCGCAGCAAGGTGAAGCGCGTACTCATTTGCAGCGGCAAAGTTTATTACGAACTGCTCGCAGAACGTACACGCAATAAAATCAGCGATATCGCCATTCTGCGGCTGGAACAAATCTACCCATTCCATGCCGAACGGCTTACCGAAATCGCCCGCACTTACCCGCGAGGCGTGGAGCTAGTATGGGTGCAGGAAGAGCCTCGCAACAATGGCGTTTATCCATTTATCGGGGCGAAGATGCATTATCACTGGCCAGGCATGCAGAAACTGCTGTATTTGGGACGCAAGCCATCCGCAAGCCCTGCGGCCGGTTCGCACGAACGCCATGTTATAGAACAGCAGGAAATCATCAGCAAAGCTCTTGGGCTGGTGCCCTGGGAATATTCTCGACCCATTATTGAAAATCCTTCGCTGCCAGGCCCGCGCAAAGCGGCCGTAAGCGAAGTGGAAGTGTCGGAAGCCGCCCCGGTTGGCAAGTGAGCCGCCGCAGCGCTATACTGCACGGATGACGTGTAAGAGTTTTACGCAAGGAATGCCATGTCAACAACGTTGCTCGATCTGCATGTGCCCGGCCTGGGCGAATCTATTACCGAAGCCCGCATTGCCAACTGGGTAAAGACCGACGGCCAAATGGTTGCCCCAGATGATGTCGTTGCCGAACTTGAAACCGACAAAGCCAGCGTGGAACTGCCTGCAGGCGGCTCCGGCATTCTGCATATTGTCAAGGCCAAAGGGCAGACCGTAAACGTGGGCGATCTTATTGCCCAAATTGACACGTCCGCCAAGGCCGCTGGCGTTTCCGCCCCAGCGCCAGCAGATGCCAAGCCGGGTATCAAAACTGGCAGTGGGTCCACAACGGCTCCCAACGGCTCGAAGGATGATCGCCCGCTTAGCCCTTCGGTACAGCGATTGACGGCCGAAAATGGAATTGACGCAACCCGCGTCCCGCCAACAGGTCCTGGCAATCGAATTACCAAAGGCGATGTGCTGCAATATATCGAATCAAATGCAGGCAGCCGCGGCGCTCCAGCGGCCGATGTGGCCGCCACACAAACCTCACGCGAGTCGCGTGGGGCACCTGCCGCCGCAGCCAGCCTCCGACCGTCGGCCCTTCCCGCCGTGCCCGCCGATCTATCCGGCCAACCGGAAGAAACACGCGTTGAAATGTCTAAACTGCGCGAAACCGTCGCCCGTAGACTTGTTGAAGCACAGCATACCGCGGCCATCCTTACCACATTCAACGAAATTGACATGTCTGCGGTCATGGCCCTGCGCGAAAAGTACAAAGACCGGTTTGAAAAGCATCACGGTGTTGGCTTGGGCTTTATGTCGTTCTTTGCCCGTGCCGCCTGTGCTGCCATCAAGGCCGTACCTGCGGTCAACGCCCAAATTCAAGATCACACCATTGTCTATAAAAACAACGTCCACCTCAGCGTGGCCGTATCAACTGAAAAAGGTCTTATTGTACCCGTGGTGCGATACGCCAATCGGCTTTCTATGGCGCAAATTGAAAATGAAATTAAGCGGCTTGCCACGCGTGCCCGTGAGGGCAAAATTTCACTCGAAGAACTGGGCGGCGGAACTTTTACCATCACCAACGGCGGGGTTTTTGGCTCTCTCCTGTCTACTCCCATTCTAAACCCGCCGCAAAGCGCCATTTTAGGTTTGCATAAAATTGAGAAGCGAGCCGTCGTCGTCAACGATCAAATCGTCGTGCGTCCTATGATGTATGTGGCGCTTTCTTATGATCATCGCCTCATTGATGGCCAGCAGGCGGTGACGTTTCTGGTACATGTTAAAGAATCTTTGGAAGACCCGGCCCGCCTGCTGCTCGACGTCTAAGAAGTAACGATAAGCAGGTTTCTGCAGGGACTGGCTGATCTACTCCAGCTCCGCCCAGCAGTGATTTTGACATTCGCAACACCCCCACCAGCACTGTGCTTTACAACGGCCATGGCTTGCGCCTGTCGTAATGGGGTGCACGGGAGTTGGCTCTCAAATGCCTTTCGGCACGCTACATTCTCAACTTTTGTTATGTCACCGAGACAATACGCAAACTCCCGCAGCCTGGATTTCCGCTGCGGCAGTTCGCCTTTCGCATCAGGGCACCGGCTTTGGCCGACGACCAATGGCCAATAGCGCCGGCAGCACCACCAGCGTCAGCGGTAATTGCACCGTCAGGCCTGAAATAATGGCCACCGCCAGCGGGCGCTGCATCTGGGCACCCTGGCCGCTGCCCAGCGCCAGCGGCAGCAGGGCCAAAATGGCCGCAAGGCTGGTCATGGCGATGGGACGGAGGCGATTTTTGCCGGCATCAATCAGTCGCTGGATGTCTCCCGTTTCGGCGGGAAGTTCACGGTATTCGGAATAGTAAAAGATGGCCACTTCCGTCACAATGCCCACCACCATGGTCATGCCCATCATGGACGAAATATTGAGTTCAGTGCCCGTAAACCACAATCCAACAAACACCGTCGCCAATGCCAACAGCGGTATGGCGAGCATGGCGCCAGCCACCCGAAAGCTCTCGTATAAAAACAGCAACAGCAAAAACACCAGTAGCACCGCGGCAATCATCACCACCAATAACCCGCGAAATGCTATCTGCTGCTGATGGTATAGCCCGCCCAACGTGTAATAAATACCCTTAGGAAACAGGCCGGGTTTCTGCAGAACGCGCTGCACATCCGCGACGGTCGAACCCATGTCGCGCCCGCTGATGCGGGCATTAACCGCCACCATGCGTTTGAGATTGTCGCGCGTAATTTCCTGCTGGCCTGATACCGTGCGAATGTGCACCACCTGCCCCAACGCAAACTGGTGCCCATCGGGCGCTTGAATCATCAGCCGCGAAATACCCCCAATGGTTGTGCGATTGGCGTGCGGCACCCACACCCGCACAGCCAATATCTGCGGACCTTTTTGAATATGCGTAGTCACCACACCCGTTAAATAGGCTGAAATGAGGCGGGTAATCGAATCGGCATCCATGCCTTCGAGGGCGGCTTTTACGCGGTCTATTTTAATGTCAATGGCATCGCCGGAGAGCACAATGCCGCTGCGGGCTTCTACCACGCCGGGAACGGTTTTAATCGCGGCCTCAACGCGCCGGGCAGTTGCATCAAGCAACCTGGTATTGTCGGAAAATATTTTAATTTCAATGGGTTGAGGCACCGCCGTCAGATCGCCTATAAGGTCCTGCATCAATTGAGCAGTGTCAATCTTCAGCGCGGGAACCGTTGCATGCACCCGTCGGCGAATATCGGCCATGATGACGCCGATCGGCGGCCGCGGGAACGACTTGAGTCGCACAAAAAAGTCGCCGGTGTAAGATTCGGTAAGTCCACCGCCAAGCTGCAAACCGGTGCGGCGCGAGTAGGTGTCTACGGCGGGGTCTTGGCGCAGAATGGCCTCAACCTGCTTAAGCATACGATTGGTTTCAGCCAGTGATGTTCCGGGCGGGGCCACATAGTCCAATATAAACCCGCCCTCATCCATTTTGGGCATAAAGCCCGAGCCAACCTGCCCATACGCGTAGTATCCCACGCCCAGAACGCCCGCAATCACCAGCAGCACCATCCAGGGCGAGGGCAGCAGCTTTTGCATAAAACCCTGATACAGACGGTGCAACTGGCGGGTAATCCAACCGCCATGCTGCTCGTGCAGGTCGCTCTCGCGCAGCAGGGCGACCGCCAGCACCGGCACGCCCAGCCACACCACAAAAAATGAAATAAACAACGACGCTGCCATCGTCACCGAAAGTGCCTTAAAAAACGCCCCGGTAACACCCGACAAAAAGGCCAGCGGAGCGAATATGATAACTGTAGATGCCGATGAACCCGCCAACGGTCTGGTAAACTCATTGACCGCAAGAATGACCCGTGCCCGACTGTCGCCATCGCTTGTGGCAAGACGACGCACAATGTGTTCTACCATGACAATAGCATCGTCAATAATCAGCCCCACCGCAGCTGCCATGCCGCCCAGCGTCATAATATTAAAGCTCATGTGCAGCAGGTAGAGTAGCAGCGTAGCGGCCGCCAGCACCGCCGGAACAGTCAGCGCGGCGATGAGCGTAATTTTCCAATTGCGCAAAAACAACAGCAGCACAAACACCGCAAGTATGACGCCTATAATCACCGCGTCACGTACCGACTTAGCTGCCGCCAAAATCAATTGGCTCTGGTTGTACCAGGTGGCAATAACAACGCCCGCCGGCAATGCGTCTTCAATTGCTGTAAGCTTCTGCTTGACGTCGCGGGCAATTTGCACCGTGTTGCCGCCCGGCTGCTGAAACACCTGCAGCAGCACCGCATCGCGGCCATCAGCGGTTACGCGTGTCCATTGCGGTTGGGTGGAAAGCTCCACCCGGGCCACATCTTCCAACCGGACAATGCCATGAGAACCGGATCGCAATATGGTGCGGCGTATTTGCTGCAGGCTGGTAAATCGTGTATCCGAAACCACCAGGTACAGTTTGTCGTGATCTTCCAGGCGCCCGACGGACGTGAGCACATTGGCGCTGGAAAGCGCCCTGGAAACATCCGCCAACGTCAGCCCCAAAGACTGCATCCGCACCGGATTGACCTGCACCCGGTACTCGGCGACCGCGCCTCCCTGCACCTGAATGCGCGCCACGCCCCGCACCGTCGAAATCAGCGGCCGGAGCTGGTATTCCGCAATGTTGCGAAGCTGCACCAGCGACAACGTTCGCGAGGTAAGGCTGTAGCCCAGCACCGGAAAGTTGGTCGTATCAAGCCGTTTGGCCCGAAACGTGGTACCGGCCGGCAACCGCGGCAACACGCGGTTAATTTGTAACTGCACCTGCAGCAGTGCCTGGGCCATGTTGCGACCCCAGCCAAAATCAATCGAAATATCTGCCGAGCCGCGGCTGGTGGTAGAACGCACCGAAACCACTCCCGGAATGGCTCGCACGGATTGCTCCACCGGGTAGGTCACCGCCACAGCCATCTGCTGCGCGGGCCGGTCGCCGGAATCCAGTGTTGCGCGTATCCGCGGAAAGCTTACCCGCGGAAACAGCGACACCGGCAGCACCCAGCCGGAGATAGCGCCGCCGAGCGCCAGCACAGTAATCACAAACAAGATTGATCGCGTATGGTTATGTACCCAACGGTTGAATGTCATCGAGCAGCTCCCACCGATACCTTCGTGCCATTGGCAAGCTCGCTGTTACCGACAATTACCACCGGCTCGCCCGCCGCCAAGCCCGCACCCGCCACTTCATACTCGGAGCTGTTGTGCAGTCCCACATGCACCACATGCCGCACGGAAAGGCCGTCTTTAACAGTAAAGAGTATGCTTTGCCCATGCTGCGGCAGCACCGCCTGCCGGGGCGCCAGCAAGCCACGCTGCGAGGCCAGTGTTATCACGCCGCGGATGTATTGGCCCAGCAAGAGTGATGAACCAGAGGCCGGCGTCACAAAAACATTCACCAGCCGTGTAGCCGGGTCTACGCTTTGCGTAATAAGTGCAATGCGGCCATTGAGCGGGGAGCCGCTGCGTCGGCTGACCTGAAATAACTGCACCGCTTGGCCCTGGTGCAACTGTATGGAGTCTTCCGGCTCCACGCCAAGCCGCACCAAGATGTCACGCGATGAAACGATTTCCACCAGCGGTGCGCCGGGCGGAACAATCTGGCCGACCTGCGCCGGTGTAAGCGCCACAATGCCATTGTGATCTGCCTTGATCGTAATAACTTTTCCGATGCCGCGGCTAACAAGCGCTGAAAGCTTAAGCTTGGCCTGCGCATATTGCTGCTGCGCTAAAAGCAGTTGCCCCTGGGTGGCCAGCCGCAACTGATATTGCTCCTGCACCTGCTGCAGGTCTTTGGCCAATGCCGAAGCAGCGCTCTGCGCCTGTTGAAGTTGCAGCAAAGCATCGGGGCTGGCGGTCAACTGCAACAGCGGCTCGTTCACATGGACCCGCTGGCCGGCGGCCACCAATATCTGCGAAACCTGCGACTCAAACGCAACTGAAATATTGCGGATGGCGCTCGGCTTGGCGATCACCACACCATAGGCATTAATCCGCTGCGCTATAACCCCTTCTCGCAGCATGGTCGTGGCCACAGGTACCACCACAGGTAGCGGATGTTTATGTCGCTTCAGTGCGATACCTGTGCCGTGACGCGCGGCTCCACCCATAGAATGTCCCAATAGATATCCGCCAATGGCGCCGGCCATCAATGCCACCAGCACCGGCACAACAACCGAGTGCGTTTTTCCCGCAGTACTATTCATGTGAGCCTCCTTGCTTCAAACTACCCGCCGAGCGTAAAGGCCGCCCCACGGGCTGCAGCGACATATGCGGCACGGCGCCCGTCACCGGCATATATAAACCGGTGGCCAATTGCAGTGCAATGTCGTTTTGTATAAGTTGATCCTTGAGTTTAATGACGGCAATGCGGCGGGAATACAGCCTCTCCACCAGCGTGTAGTAGTTGATGATGTCGGCATTGCCGAAGCCCAGCGCTTTGCGATAGGTGGCCACCAGTTCGCTTAAGCCGCGAGACGCGGCTTCTTCGGCGGCTATGCGCTGCTCCAGACTGCGAATATTGGCCAGAAGCAGCGTGGCCTGCGACTTCGCGGCAAATACGCGGGCGATGTAATCGTCGTAAAGCTGACGGCGCGTTTGGCGGGCCTCGGCGATTTTCGCCTGGTTATGATCAAATATCGGCAGCGAGAGTGTTACCCCGAAGCCATCGGTATGCACGTTTGTGGTGTCGCTCGCCTGCTGAAAGCCGATTGATATATTTGGAAATTGCCGCAACACCGCCGCCCGCAGCAAAGCATCCTGGCTTTTATAGCCCATACGCAGCGCCACAAGGTCTAACCGGCGCTGCTGCAAGCCATGCATAAATGTCGCCGCCGACGGCAGGTGCAGCTTGGAAGGTAAACGTATATGGGTTCGCAGGGCAATCGGCGTTCCGGCCGGAATGCCCAGCGCCGTGGTGAGCCCATTGTTCCCCTGCCGGCGCGACTGACGCAATTGCAGGCAAACGGAATCGGCCTGTTGCAGGGCAGAGCGGGCGGCGGCAAGGTCAACAATGGTAATCAGCCGCCGGCCATAAGCCTGCCGCATGGCCTCATAATTTCGGTGCAATTGGGTGCGGATTTTATTCGCCTGGGCAATTTCGCTTCGCACGGCGGCGAGATTGTACACCGCAAGCCGCGCCGCTTCGGCTGCTTGCCATTCCTGCCACGCCACCTGCAGGTCTACCTGCCCCTGGTGATAACGGGCGGCGGCAATGCGGGCGTTGCGATCTATAAGGCTGGTCAAATCCCACGAAAGACTCAAACCATACGCATTAAATGTGCC
>JAJXZA010000099.1 GCA_021780285.1 Planctomycetota bacterium | reverse complement strand
AACCAGGCACAGGTCCAACTCCAGCCGCACCGGATAACCGCGTATCTGAACGTCCCGCTCCTCCAGGACGTTAAAAAGGCCCACCTGTATTTTAGGGGCTAAATCGGGAAGTTCGTTGATGGCAAAGATGCCTCTATTGGTACGCGGAATAAGCCCAAAGTGCATGGTGCCTTCATCGGAGAGGTATTTTCCCTGGGCGTGGCGCACCAGGTCAATTTCACCGATCAAATCAGCGATGGTTACGTCGGGTGTGGCCAGCTTTTCGTGGTAGCGGCTCGAGCGATGTAGCCATTCCACCGGTGCATCATCGCCCTGCTCGCTGACGATGCGTTTGCCTGCATTGAGGCGCGGCGCGATGGGGTCATCCGGTATTTCGCAGCCGGCGAGTATGGGTATCCACTCGTCGAGCAGGTCGGGCAGCATCCGCAGGATGCGCGTTTTAGCCTGGCCGCGCAGGCCCAAAAAGAGCATATCGTGTCGGCTTAAAATGCCGTGAATAATCTGGGGGATAACCGTTTCTTCATAGCCCACCAAATGGGGAAATAGCGCCTCGCCGGCGCGAAGCTTGGCAATCGTGTTGCGGCGCAGCTCATCTTTTACGCTGCTGGGCTTGTAGCCGGAGGCTTTAAGTTGTCCAATAGTGCGGGGAGCGGGGGGATGCGACATGCAAAGTCCTTTATATAGAGGGTGCAGAGTACAAAAGCCGCCGGCTGCACGCTGCTGGCCTTGAAGGCAAGGCTAACGCGACACTGTTGTGTTTTGACCCGCCCGGCGGCCATTGCGGAGCCAAACACCCCCTGATGTTAGAGATTGCCTCCACGCGAAGCAAATGCGTTACATGAAGGTGACCCTATGGGGATCTCTGAGTAACCGCAACCCGGCGATTACTTGGACAGGCTCCTGGCAAGAAAAGTTTGTGGTCGGCAAGATGCAGTAAAAATGCAATTTATGATATAATACGTTCCGCACGCCGCGACCACGGTCGGGCCCGATGCACGGGTCGGCTGTGAACCTGGTCAGGTCCGGAAGGAAGCAGCCATAAGCTTGTCCGGTCCGGTGCCGTCGGTAGCCCGACCTTGGCCGCGGCGTGTTTTTTCTCCGCGTGTCATTTAGCCCCCGGCTTGCCGGGGGGTTACGGTCCGCATGGTCATGGCGATAATTCGCGGTGTGCGCATGCCGCATGGGCATTGTGCGGCACTTTCGCAATCAGCGATTCGGGGTGGTTCGCTATCATCAGCGATGTTTGTTGCGGACGGTTACCCCCGGCGAGCCGGGGAAAACGGTCCGCGTGATCATGGCGGCAATTCGCGGTGTGCGCGCTGGCGCATGGGTATTGTGCGGCACTATCGCAATCAGCGATTCGGGGTGGTTCGCTATCATCAGCGATGTTTGTTGCGGACGGTTACCCCCGGCGAGCCGGGGGTTAAATGGGTCGTGGCGGCGTGAGCCAATCGAATGGGTCGGCGGGCAGGCCGCGTCGAATATTATGTTGCGCAATATAATCTCGCACGCAATCAATGGCATGGCGGTCAAACAAATAAGCACGCCAAAATCCCGTGGTCCAAACGCGCTGCCCACTCCCGTGGCCAATGAGGCTGCTGGATTTTCCCTTAACACGTCCTACCAATCGGCTGATAGGCTCGTCGTTGGCTGCTACCAGCAAGTGGACATGCTCCGGCTCGATGGCGGCTGCCAGTGCTATCCATTCCGCTGCCGGTTGCCCTGCAGCGATGCCAACCTCCGGCCCGCCGCGGATAACGCCGCCGATGACGCCCGCAACCAACCGTCGCTGTGACTCGTTGAGGCTCACCGGATCACCGCTCGCTTTGGCGCGCGCGACGGAACGTGTGATTTCATCGGCTACATTCAAGCGGTGCCCGGCGCTTCGCAATCGCCCATAAAAATCAAAAAGCGGGGACCAATGACCACGTTTGTCTCCGGGCGGCCACGACATGTAGCTTGTCCAAATAATGTGTAAGGCCAGGGTTCTGGTATATGTTTGTGGTGGCTGGGACATATCCGCGGAATATACCAGACCCTAACGGCATTGCCATTTAGCCCCCGGCTTGCCGGGGGGTTATGGTCCGCATGGTTATGGCAATAATTCGCGGTGTGCGCATGGCGCATGGGCATTGTGCGGCACTGTCGCAATCAGCGATTCGGGGTGATGCGCTATAGCCAGTGAGGTTTGTTGTGGACGGTTACCCCCGGCGAGCCGGGGGCTAAATGGGGCGTTGCATCATTTCTGCCGGACAAAGCGCGGTTTGAGTTTTACAAACAACTGCTGCCACGACTGATAAATCGCCTCGGGTATGGTCAGCTTGCCTTGCCGTTGCAGCTTTGCATAGTCGCTTAGCGTAAGGCCGTCATAATGCCCCAGCCAGCCGCAGGCAAACTTCCGTGATTGCAGAAGGAATCGCTCCTCCTGTTGTGCGCTGCACGAAAGCGGAAATGTCTCTTCAATTACGATGGGCTTGCCCACAGCACATTTGCGTAGAGCTGTCATTGCGTCCTCCGGGTGCCTAGCACTGGGATAAATATGCACACTGATAAAACTTAAATGCGGTGCAATAACTTCAGGCTCGAAGCCCGAAAGCCAACCCCATTTGCGAACCCAGGGCAATAACCCGACCGTAAAAAGGGTATGCTTGTCCTGGGAGCGAATGGCCCGGGTCATGCGATCAATCCACTGTGCTGCCAGGGCGGGCCGGCTGATGTCGCCCTGGTGCAGCGCGATGTACTGTAAAAAGTCGTAACCACCAAAGTTGCTGCCCGAACGCCACTGCCCCGGCTCTCGTGAGCCGGCCGGCACCAGCGGCTCGTTGACCAGATCATAACAAAACACCATGTGCGACTGGCGGCATGTGTGCGCCACCGCCCGCCAGAATGCCTGCTGAGCGGCCCATCGGCGGCGATCGTCAAGGGCGCTATACCATGCGGGTGTATCAGCCGGGCGGTAGCACGCCAGGCCGGTAAGGTCCAGATACAGATGATTCGTCTGGGCCAGTTTTAGCAACCGCGCCAGCAGGGCCAGCGAGGTCGCATCGGGGGTATGCGGCCCACGCATCAATTTGCCGAACTGCAAATGCACGCGCACTACGTTTGCGCCCAAGGCCCGCATATTTTTAAAATCATGGGCAACTGTGCTCCAGTGCGTTTGCCAGAAGTCTTCAATCAGTCGGCCCTTGTTGCCATAGTTAAAACCCCAGGGATGAAATATGTGCTGTCCCGGTTTGCCGCTGGGCAACGCCAGCGCAAAGCCATGGCCGTTGGCTGCTACGACAATCCTCGGTGGCATGTTATCGGCTGCAGCAGCTGAAGCGTTACGCAATGACGTTACAGTCAGTAAAGTGCATACGATAAAAACCATCCGCTTCATCGCTTATCTCCGATGTGTGTCTGCCTCGCCCAAAAGCATGCGTGCCTCGCGCCGATTGACCGATTGTCTTTGCGGGGCTGCTTTATCGGCCATTTTGAATGATTGTAACCAATTGATCGTCATTTAGCCGAACATAGAAATTGATGCGGCGACTTGCCTGTCGTCACGCGCTGCCGGGTCGTGCTCCTGTGCGATCGGCGTAGCGCCTCTGTTGGCGTACCATGTACGCCGCCCGCCAACCGGAGGTGTATATATGCCCTCGATGTTCAAAAACAAAAAGCGATTGAAGGTTCGAGGGGGCTTTACCTTAAGTGAACTGCTGGTGGTAATGCTGGTTGTAGCGGTATTGGTTGGTCTGGTCATTTCCGGACTTTCGCGAGCACGGGAATTGGGGCGAATCGCCGATTGTCTATCGAACCTGCGGCAACTGGCGCTGGCCGCCAACAGCTACGCGGCGCATGATGACCGTGCGTTTCCGAGCGATTACGGCAGCAGCAGTTCGCCCAATGGTTACTGGTGCGCAGAACTTAAACCTTACGACACCGACATGGCTGCCAACCTATTGTGCCCGGATGCCTATACGCCGGCGTCCGCAGTAGGCTCGGCTGCGCAAGCTTGGGGGCCGATGCCTTCATCGAGTGCCTATGGCTGGACCAGTCCCACGGTGGCCAGTTACGGTATGAACAGTCATCTCGACCCCGGTTCGGGTGTATCGGCGGTGGCGGCGTTTGGCACCGCGGGCCTCAACGGAAAAACGGTCTACAACGGCAGTGTGACATCGGCATCCAATGTTGTGGATGGTGGCTTTGGGCAGGTGTCCGGCAACATTACCGCCGGTGGCTCGATAACGCTCGATGGCAACACGCCAATCGGTGGAACGGTGACGGCCAACGTCCCAGGCATGCAGCCCCCAAACGTTACCACGCTGTACAACCAAATTATGGAGTATGATAATCCGTACCCTGTCAGCAGCGGCCGCACCATTGATTTTACCAATCACCCATACCTTATTATCTCCGGCAATTTCAATACCAGCGGGCAACTTACGATCATTGGATCGGGTACGCTGCTGGTAGCTGGAAATGTTACGTTCAATGGCCAGTTTCCATCTGTGGGTGATCCAACGCCTTCGATGAACATCGTCACGCTGGGCAGCGTTACGATAACCGGGCAGATGAGCCTCAACGGTTATATTTACGCTGCCGGCGACTACAACAACAACGGCAATCACAGCATCAACGGGGGTTTGGTGATTGGCGGTATCTACAACGACCAAGGCAAAGGATACATCAACACCGTGCCGCCGCCGGCATTTGACCCTCGTGCCGGTGGCATGAACTTTTATGCAACGGAGCCGATTTTCGCGGATTGCATCTGGATGGACGGCGCTCCGCAGCCAACCGATGCGGTTCCGCAGAACCTCGCCACCGGCGATCAGACGCTAAACAGCAACGATCAGATGGGCCGGTTCTGTATAGACCGCCATCTTGGCGCCGTCAACGTTTCGTTTACCGACGGCTCGGCAAGCACGGTGCCGCTTGCGGGCCTGTGGCAATTGAACTGGTATCCGGGCTTTCATCCAACGGCGGTGACCGTACCATAGCCGTTGGCTGGAACAGCGGAGGTCAAACCGCCGCGTACATCCCACACATAGATAACCGCTACCGGTATCCATTCAAGCAAAAA
Organism: Planctomycetota bacterium; assembly: GCA_021780285.1. Taxonomy (GTDB): domain Bacteria; phylum Planctomycetota; class Phycisphaerae; order WQYP01; family WQYP01; genus JABEVB01. The sequence continues at coordinate 512 of JAJXZA010000099.1, read as the reverse complement.
CATCCACCAGGCCAGATGCCAAACGTTGCTTTGCCGATACACCTGCCAAACCTGATAGCTCAGCAGTACGCTGTACGAAAAGAGCCAGGCGGCACGATTGGGCGCCAGCGGCACAAGCACCAAAGCCCAAAGGGCGTACCACGGGTAAACTTGGGGCGTTATAAGCAGATAAAGCATTACCACCTGCACCAGCAGCCAAAGCGGGTCCAGCCGATGTCGCCATGCCCTAATGAATAGCCACGCCAGGCCCGCCAGCCACAGCAGTTCAATAAGCGCTCGTACCGGCCCGGCATTGCCGGCAAACAGCAGGTAACGCGAACAATCAAACACAAAGCCATTGAATTCAAAATTATTGGCAAGAATGTGCAGCGTTTTGGCGTATGCGCTCATGCCGCCTAAAAAAGGCAGCGTCGGCAAAAGAGCACCCGCGACATACGCCAGGCCGCTGGGCCACAACTCCCGCATCGCAATTTTAAGTGATTTTACATTGCGGTTCTGGCAAAGCCAGTAGA
>JAJXZA010000079.1 GCA_021780285.1 Planctomycetota bacterium | reverse complement strand
TACAGTCTGTCCCCATGGCCTTGCCTCCTTGCAAAATGACGGAACTTACTTGACACCTTGATTTTACAGGGTGCAAGGCCTGCGCGCAACCCGCGCGGTAACGACACCGGTGAAATATCCGGGTTAAGTCGCCCAGTCGAGCCTTCTTGGTTCACCCCAGGCAGCGATAGCGCTGCCGGGGTAACCGTTTACGCCGAAGTGCTGCAGCCAATGCGTTAATTATGACCGAGTGCCGTATACTATTCAGGTCTGTGTTTTCAAATAACCGCTGCCGCTTCGTGGTAAAACATTGTTGGGCGGTTGCGAGCAATATGGTTGGTTCGCGAGCGGCGGGTTTTTTTGGGGTTTTGTCATGCGGCATTGGATTAAAATAATGGTGCTGGCGATGGTTGTAGGGGTGGGCGGGTGCAGCCAGCAGCCACCGGCGGTAGCGCCTCGTAGCCTTGGCTGGACTCCATTGGGGCCGGGGGTGCGCGCTGCGTTGGCGTACCTGGCCAAGGGGCATAGCGACAAAACAAAGCTGGCTTTTCTGGCGGATTTTAAGGGACTTGCGGGGCCGGTGGCCAAATTCAACACCTACATGAATGCATCGCAGAGCAAACTGCTGGGGCAATTAAAGGCGTGGGCCAGTCGGCATCACATAAGCCTGGCGCTCAAGCCGGGGGCGGGGCCATTGGCTGCAGCCGAACGTGCCCAGGAAAGCGCCGATGGCGATGTGCTGCTGCATGGTAATTCCGCGGTTTTTCAGCACTTTTATCTTATTTACATGTATCTTGATTTTGACAATACCGTGCAGATTGACGCTGTGCTGCTGCGGCAAATTCATGCCCGCGAGCATCCACAGCTTGCAGCCTACCTGCTGGCGGCCAAAAAAGTTAATGCCCATTCGCTTGAAATGATCCGGCAGTTATTGCAGCAGTACCGATGGACGGGTGCGGCTGTGCCGAGAGAATAGATCGAGATAGTAGAGAGTAGACGCCGGGGGCGCGGCGCTTGTGTGGTCGCGGTACGCTGTGCTGCCGCGATGGGGGTTATCTGGCGGCGGCAGATGGCGGTGAAGCGCTCTCCTGCGCAACGATAGCATCGTAAACTTCCGCGCTGGTTTTGGCTGATTTAAGCGTAGAGCGAAAGGTTTCGTCGGTCATGAGGCGGCTTAAGCGGGCGAGTGCCTGAATGTGGTTGCCGGTTTGGTCGGGCGGGCTTATGAGCAGAGCAATTACAAAAACGGGCCGGCCATCAATAGATTGAAAATCAATGGGGGCCGCGGGTTTGCCGATGGCCATCATCAGGTTGCTGATGCCAGCGCATTTGCTGTGCGGAATCGCCAACCCGTGGCCCACGCCGGTGGTGCGGGTGGCTTCGCGTTCGAGTACGCCGGCCAATACTGCCGCGGGGTCTTTTATTTTGCCCGTTTGGGCGAGCAGGTTGACAAGTTCTGCAATGGCCGCCTTTTTGTCGGTGGCCTCAAGCGGCACCTTGATAGCTGCGGGTTGGAGGATATCAGTAAGTTGCATGACAACTCCACATGGTACGTCGGGTTAATGGTTGGGGCGGCCCGCGGGCTGATGTTCGGCCGGCCGCCGCGCTCCTTAATGCCCCAACCGCTCAAGGGCTGTTTAGCCTGTTGCGGGGCGGCCCGAAGCGGGTCAAGTCGCTTCAGAGCGGTTCTGGTTCAAGCCGGATGTTTTTTTCGCCGGCGGCCTTCTTTTCATTATATTTTTTAATCCAGGTTTGAAAACTCTTGCCCGCCGCCGCATCGCGGCCGGTAAAGTGCAGTTCTGCGATGTCGCTGTAGGCCAGCCGGACGCGGTCCTGGCCATTCGGCGGCATCAGGCGGAGGTAGCACTGCTGCAGCGAAGCACTCTCCGCGAAGCGGTCGAAAATATAACCTTCAATTTTGCGGCCATCGGTGGTTATTACCGTCATGTCGCCGCGATAGCCAAACGCCTGTTCGATGGCATGGCGCAAATCGGCCTCGGTGCCGGGCTTGGCAACGACGCCTTCAAGTTGTTCCTGCGGAGCGGCCGGGGCCGGCTGTTCAACCGGCGGTTCGGCGGCTGCAAGGGGTTGAGATTCAGAGACGCTGGTCATGGTTAAACACTCACCTTTTCACGTTGTTGTATGGGCGTGGCCGAAACTTTAAGCGGCACCACCGGGCCGTTGGCTGACCTGCCCGCAGGGCCAGCGGCGGTTTGCAGCTCTTCCAGGGCTGAGGGGTTGGCATACGAGCCGCCGAACAAGGTGGCCCGAGCCGTGGCGAGCAGGCCGCGAATGGAACTGAAGGTGTCGTTGACGGCGCTGGCTTCGTAGCCGCTGTGCACCATACAGTTGGCGCATTTGGGGTTTCCAGATTCCGCCCCATAGTTTTGCCATTGGGTGCTTTGAAGCAGTTCTGCAAAGGTGTCGGCGTAGCCGTCCTGAAGCAGGTAGCACGGTTTTTGCCAGCCAAAAATGTTGTAGGTGGGCATGCCCCACGGAGTACATTCGTAGGAGCGGCGGCCCATTAAAAACTCAAGAAAGAGCGGGCTTTGGTTAAAGTGCCACTTTTTGTTGCGGTTGCTCAAAATAAGCGAAAAGAGCTTGCGGGTTTTAGCCTTGCCCAGAAAGTGCTGCTGATCAGGCGCTTTTTCGTAGCTGTAGCCGGGAGACAGCATCATGCCTTCAACGCCAAGCTGCATCATTTCGTCGAAGAAACGTCGCACGCTTACCGGGTCGGCTCCATCAAAAAGCGTGGTGTTGGTCGTCACGCGAAACCCGCGCTTCACGGCCTCTTTAACGCCCGCAACGGCAATGTCGAAGCCCCCTTCGCGGCATACTGAAAAATCGTGGTGTTCGCGTTCGCCATCCATATGCACGCTGAAGGTGAGGTATTTGGAAGGGGTAAACAGGTCAATCTTTTCTTTAAGAAGCAGGGCGTTGGTGCACAGGTAAATGTATTTTTTACGGGCAACGAGGCCTTCGACAATTTCCTTAATTTGGGGATGCAGCAGCGGCTCGCCGCCGGGTATGCTCACCATGGGGGCACCGCATTCATCCACCGCCTTAAAGCACTGTTCGGGGGTGAGTTGTTGCTTGAGAATGTGGGCCGGGTATTGAATTTTGCCGCAGCCGGCGCAGGCCAGGTTGCAGCGAAACAGTGGCTCAAGCATCAGCACGAGTGGATAACGCTTGCGGCCGTGCAGTTTCTGCGAAAGAACATAGGTTGCCACGGTCCACATTTGCGAAATTGGAACACCCATCAGCTTTCCTCAAAACAACAACAAAGCCTGCAGCGCGGGCAATGCAGCCCGTGCCACCTGGTGCGGCGGTTGGTGCGGTATGCCCAACAAAGGCAAACCGCGTTGTCAGCCCGGTAGCCACCCCCGTAACCGCCGCAGGGTAAGGCTATTATCTTACAATACCCGGTTGGTAAATCCCAGCCCTCTTTTGGCCCGCAGGTCGCGTGGTACGCTCTGGCCGGCCTTCATCGCGGTGTATGCCCGCTCGGCCGTGGCGGCAATGCGGTCCCACGTGAAGTTGTCGGCCACGAGTTGCCGGGCGCTGGCGCTCATACGCTGCCGCGTGGCCGCGTCGGCGAGCAGGCGGTTGATGGCCGCGGCAAAGGCGGTCATATCACCGGCGTCTATCACAATGCCGGCGTTATGCGCTCGCACCTCATCAAAATGACATTCATCGGTAATAACCGCCGGGCAGCCGGCGGCGAGGGCCTCGGTTATCGCCAGCGAAAAGCCTTCCTGGTGTGACGGCAGCACGAACACGTCGGCATCGGCGAGTGCGGCCCATTTTTGCGGCCCCACAAGCTGGCCAACCCATGCGACCGACTTGTCAATATTGAGCGATTTGCAAAGCGCCTGCAGAGATTCGGTATAGGCCGCGTCGCCGGTGCCGGCAATTACCAGCAGAGCGGTAGGATGCGCATCCACGACCTGTCGCCAGTGTGGCAGCAGGCGATCGAGTCCTTTTTTCGGATGAATGCGGCTTAAAAACAGGGCGATGGGGCGGTCGGGCTGTTGGGCAAACAGGTCGGGCCGGCCCGCGCGAAAGCTGCCGCGCGGCGGAATGCCGGCAAGGGTTTCGGCGGCTATGCCATTGCCAAAAATAACGACAGGCAGCTTGCCGCGCACCCAGGGGGCAACACGGTATTCGGCCTCGTTGAGGCAGTGCACGGCCCACGCATGGCGCGCCATGGGGCCATCCCATAGGGTCCAGGCAAGCCGCTTGATAAGCGGGCTGCCCATGCGGAGGCAGGCTTCATCCAACATGCCGTGGGGTGCCACAAGAAATGGCACAGCCGCCTTGCGTGCGGCCCGCGCGGCATAATGGCCATGCCGCTGCCAGATGCCATGAATGTGCACCGCATCAAATTCCCGCATATGCTCTCGCAGCCAGGCGTTTAGCTGTTTGCTGGGCATGAGTTTAGAGAGTTTGTCGGGTTCAAAAAGTTTAACGGTCACGCGGCCGGGGGTTGCGGGCGTGCCCGGCTTACGATTGGCCGCGATGGTGACGCTGTGGCCGCGGGCAGCGAGCACCTCAGCCAGGCCGCAGGCCGCAGTGGTAACTCCGCCCGACTCAATGTTAAGGTCGCTGATGACAAAGAGGATGTTCAACGTTGGCTCGCACAGGGAAAAGGACAAACGGGGCACTTTCAAGCGCTTTACGTCATGCCGATGACCAGGAGCAGGGCTAATTCCACCGACTTCATTTTACCGGGTTCCAATTTTCCGAAGGGCTGACTTACTTTTGCTCGCGGCAGGGTCGAGAGCTTATCTGCCATAACTTGGGAGAGTTTTTCCAGCCGATTGAGAGGTGTTGGCTCTATCAACACACGGAAGGCAGCATCCCGAATGCTGCTGGTGATGGGGCATATAACAATGCTATCCAACTCGGCAAGCAGGTCGGATTGTATTACAAGTGCGGGCCTTGGTTTGCCGTAGTCGCCCCTCAGCGAAACTCGCACCAAGTCACCCCGACGGATCATTGCCACCCCTTAATAGAGCGTACAGCCCTTTCGGCAAAACCAGTTGCATCCGTTTCGGATGGATCATTTTTTAAGGCTCGGCACTGACGGCGGATGCGAGCGGCCAAGTCGGCGGATCGCGTGTCGGGCACCCATATTTGCAGCGGTCGCAGCCCCACAGCGCGTTGGCGGCTGCGGTATTGTCTGACTCTTTGGCGTGCTATTGTGTTTGTCGGCATGCTGTCATTCCAAAAACATTATTGCTTGTTTGATTACACGCTAAATAACATGTTAACAATCAAGGTAACTGGGGTCAATGGTGCGGAGCGGCTGTGCGGCGAGAGGGCGCTGGGCGACGGGGGTTAACCGCAGATGACGCAGATGAGCGCAGACGACGATGATGGGAGTTAACCGCAGGGGACATAGCGCGGGCTATGCCCGCAACCCAAGGTGTGAGGTAAGGCCCATGGTAATGGGACCATTTGTTCTATTCAGGTGTGCCGTGCGGCATGGGGCGGTTTCTTCCACCCGCCCCCTGCCCCCCCACCCGGCCTTGCAACTCTTCTCCCTCATGTTGGAGGTAGGATGCCATGCACGAGAGTGAAAGGCATTGCCCTTTGGAGTACGGT
>JAJXZA010000405.1 GCA_021780285.1 Planctomycetota bacterium | reverse complement strand
TATAAGGAACTTTGGGTTAAGACACCAACTTACAACAAATTGGCACCGCTGCAGCCTTCGACGCCATACGCCAATACAATTTTGTGAATTTTGAGGACGAGACAACGCAACCGGCTCGGCCCCATCCGCCCGATGTGCCGGAGCCAAGGCCGCTAAAAACCAACCTGAACGTTTATCAAACATGATATTTCGCGTGCCATCTATCGGGTCAATCATCAGCCGGTATTTCAGCGGCTCATGTTCGTCGCCGATGCGCCGCTGACCACTCTCACCCAACCCCTCCATGACCAGCTCCACCGGCAACAGCGCATCAGGCCAGGCCGCAACCTCAAACGGAATCGCCTCATCAACTTTGCGGTCAATCCAGAAGATGGTGTCGCCGCCCTCATGTGCGACCGCCTCATGAAAGCGATGAATCTCGCCGGCGAGTTGGCTTGCGCGCAGCCTGTGCCGCACGGCTAAACCCAATAATTCCAGTCGTGTCGCAATAGCCTCAGTCATCTGATGAACTTTCAAAATACCCGCCGGCGCTTGACCATTTGGCGATGCCGCCGACAATAGCACAGGCATCAACGCGCCGCCGCCGGAGCCCGCTGACGTCGCAGCATGGCGCGGCGGCGATGAATATTAACATGTTTTACCCCATGGAGCCTTCCCAATGATTCGCACCAGAACCTCCCACAAAATTAAACAATTTCCATCTGACGCCCGTCAATGTACGGTGGCCGCGCGGATAGATGCCAAGGCCGATGCTCTGGCGGTTTTTGTCAGCGAAGGCAGCAAGTGGCAAATAAGTGCGCAGTTGCCGACTGCATTGCAATCGCGCCTGCAGGAACTCGCTGCGCTGGGCGACTTTAAGGCCAAGGCCGGAACCGTCGTTACCTGTGCGTCGGGTTCGCGGCCAGGCCGCGTGATTGTTGCCGGCCTGGGCAAGGCCGATGCATTAAATGCCGATACCATCCGTTGGGCGGCCGCAGCGGTGGCCCGCAGCGCCCGCGATCTTAAGCTGACAAATATCACCATATTGCCGCCAACCGCTTTACCGGAGCGAATGGGATTGCTGCAGGCCGCCTCGCTGCTGACGGAAGGCTTTATGCTGGGCAGCTTTGCCTTTTCAGAGTTCAAGACCCCTGGCGAGAGCGACGAGACACCGCCCGCCGCGTCATCGTCGGCAATGCAATTAGAATTGCTCTGGCCAACTGCAGACACCCTTACGCAAGCCAGACAATCCGTCAAAAACGCCGCAATCATTGCAAACTCCGCAAATTACGCCCGTTATCTTGCCTGCTTGCCCGGCAACGTCGCCGGCCCCACCCGACTGGTGCAGGAAGCCAGGACGCTGGCCCGAAGCGTCGGCCTCTCCTGCAATATTATCTCCGCGACCGAGGCGCGGCGGCTTGGCATGGGCGGGTTGCTTGCGGTGGGCAGCGGCAGTGCACAGCCACCGGCCCTGATCGTGCTGCGCCACAAAGGGCGCGGCAAGATGCTCGGACGTAAGCCAATTGCCGTGGTAGGAAAGGCGGTTACATTTGATACCGGAGGCATATCCATCAAACCCGCCGCCGACATGCACGCCATGAAGTACGACAAATGCGGCGGCATGGCGGTGTTGGGCATTATGCGGGCCGTTGCCGCGCTGGAGTTGCCTCAACCCGTCGTGGGCCTGATACCCGTCGCGGAAAACAGCGTGGATGCACTGTCGTACCGACCTGGGGATATCATTCGCATGTACAATGGAAAAACGGTTGAAATTACCAATACCGATGCGGAAGGCCGCATGATTCTTGCCGATGCTTTGGCGTACGCCTGCAAAACGCTTAAGCCTGCAGCCATTGTTGACATGGCCACCCTCACCGGCGGCGTGGTGGTGGCGCTGGGTGGCGTTTATGGCGGCATGATGTGCAACAATGACGCGCTGGGCCACGCCCTTATTGCTGCAGGTAAGCGTACCGGCGAATGGCTCTGGCAGCTGCCGCTGCATGATCGCTATAAACCGCTCATGAAAAGCCCGCATGCGGATATCCAAAACAGCGGTGCTCGTGAGGCCCACCCTATTCAGGGCGGCATTTTCCTGCAGCATTTTGTGGATGCAACCGTGCCGTGGGCCCACCTCGATATTGCGGGCGTAGCGCACCCGCGCAAGGATGATCGTTGGTGGGCGGGAGATCAGGCCTCCGGTTTCGGCGTAAGATTGATGCTCGACTACCTGAGTCAACCTGCCGGCGGATAAAGTTGGCTCCGTAATTTGCCGCAACGAATGTGGCAGAGTTACGTTGGCACGAGTAATATCGCCCGAAGAGGCGGACCATCGCGTTGCATGAGTTTGGCGTTTTTTAAATATCCTTTTTCTCAGAGGTTTTTTCATGTGCAGAATAGTAGTTCTCGCAATGCTGGCAATGGCCGGTCTTCTGCCATTCAACAGCGCCCGTGCGGCCAGCAGCTTCTTTCTGCACGACGGTGATCGCGTCTGTTTTTATGGCGACAGCATCACCGAGCAACGGTTCTACCCCGTAGCCGTTGAAACGTATGTGCTCACGCGATTTCCGAACCTCAAAGTTGATTTTGTTGATTCGGGCGTGGGGGCCGACCGCGTCACCGGCGGATGGTCCGGCAATACCAGCTTGCGGCTCAAGCACGACGTATACCCATTTAAACCCAATGTTGTAACCATTATGCTCGCAATGAATGATGCAGGTGGAAAGCCTTTTAATCAACACCTTTTCGCCATCTATAAAAGTGGATATGAGCATCTCGTGGCTGCACTGCAAAAGCATCTTCCAGGTGTACGCATTGTGATCATCGGCCCATCGCCGTACGATGATTTTTCGCTAAAGCCGCGTTTCCCCGGTGGGTACAATAGCGTGTTGCAGCGCTACGATCAATTTGATAAACAGTTCGCCGCCGCGCATCACTTTTATTATGTTGATTTTAACGCCCCTATGGTGGCCATCATAAAAAAACTGCAGGCCACGCAGCCTCAATTTGCCAGCCAGGTTATACCCGGGCGGGTACACCCAAGTGCAGCGGGGCAACTTATCATGGCAGCCGCGCTTCTAAAATATTGGGCTGCTCCCGCAACGGTAAGCAAGGTTACTATTGCCGGCGGCACCGTCACACTCGCCGATAACACGCACATATCAAACTTACAGGCGGCTGATGGCGGCGTCAGTTGGACGCAGCACGATCATGCACTGCCATTTCCAATGCTGTCGCTGCATGAAGTATGGCCGCAGTTTCCACCCGTTAACGGCTGGCAGGCGCCAAAACCCAACTTCAAGTTTATCAACGCTCCGGCGGCAGCCATTATTCACGCCGACCATTTATATCGCCATCTTGATCAAGAGATTCTGAAGGTTCAAGGCCTATCCGCCAAACACTACATGCTGAGTATTAATGGTCAGAATATTGGCACATTCAGCGCCGCTGCACTGACCCAAGGCATTAATCTCGCCCGGTATCGCACTCCCATGTTGCTGCAGGCATATCATGTTTTGGCCATGGTGTGGAATCGTACGCAAGCACGCTTTTATGCTTGGCGCGATGTTCAGTTGCCCATCGAAGGCTACACCCCACCATGGGGAGGCCCAGACCTTATTTTGACCGGGGTCAGCCCCGCCGCTCGCAAACATATTCGCACCGATGGCGAAGAGTTGGCCCGTGCAATTTATTCCGCACTTCCCGCCATGCTCCCCCCCGAAAGAGAGGCAGCCAAGCCGCTTGATGATCACTATGAGCTAATGCCGGTAAAATAAAGGCCTTGCAACTACACCATGCGATGCAGAACCAAAGTAACGCGCGTTGCGGACGAGCCAAGGCTTACCAACTGCCGCCGCCGGCTGTAATACTATTACAGCCGGCGATCAAGCCCAGCTACGACCGCGTGTAAAAACCTGCCGGTTGAATGGCTTGCCAATATCGTCCATAATATATGCTTGCAATTGAGCCGATACTGATATGGCTCCAGGGCGGCGGGCAGCAGCCCGCAAGATGAGGATTTAGTTATTAGACCTTGTGATCGCACACATTCTACGAATTCGTACACATTGGGGGGCAATGCCGCCAAGGCGGTATCGTGCGCATTGGCCGTATTCGCTTTGCTGGCGTCCTGTTGTGCCACAGCCAGCGTCGCACGAAGGGCCGGCAGCAATCCAAGTTCAAGCAGTAACGAGTTTTCGTTGGCAACCACGCCAACACCTCTGTTTAGCGGCGCTGCGACACCTCGCGACCATCTTTTCTTGCCCATGCAGCAATTTAAGGGGCTGCTGCGGGCCGCCTCACTGCGGATCTCTGGCTTAACGGGCCGAAACCATCTTTGGCACATTACCGCGCTATCACAAACACAAGAACAAGCCTTGTCGCCTGCACCCGAGGCACTGCTCGATCGTCCCACATTCACAGGTGTACAGCCTCTGCTGCGGCAGATGCGGTTTATACGTCGCCAATGTCTGCTTGCCCCGCCTCATAACCTGCTTTAGCGAACAATCTGCACGATAGCCAAAAACACAGCGTCGTTACATCGTGCAGCCGCGTTCGCTCGGCTTCGGTGGCACGGTGCCATATAGGCCCATGCCGATTTGTTATTTGATTAAAACATTCGAATGATTTGGAAGATTAACTCATGGTCCTGCACTATGTTCAAAAGGGTATGACGGCGGTTTTTGGCTCGCGCAATGATCGGCTGATCAAGAAATATCGTCAACGCGTCGAACAGATCAACGCATTGGAGCCTTCCATGCGTGCCCTTACCGATGCACAACTCCGCGCCAAGGCAGACGAACTGCGCCAGCGTTTGGCCAAGGGTGAAAGCGACGAAGCCGTGCTCCCCGAAGCTTTCGCGATCATGCGTGAAGCCATGGACCGCAACATCGGCCTCCGATGCACGCTTAACCCCGCCAACGGATTTGATCCTGCAGCCCTTAGCCCGCGCGGTCAGGAAATGTTTGCACAGGTCAAATCGCGACTGGTCAGCGAAAACGACTGGCGCTTTGTGGAAATGCCGGCTGAACTCTATGACGAACTTCGCAATGCGGTACCGGACGCGCGGCCCCCATTTCGCGCACGGCCCTTTGACGTACAGCTTATCGGCGGCATGGCGCTTTACGAAGGCAAAATCGCGGAAATGGCCACCGGCGAAGGCAAAACCTTTGTAGCGCCGCTGGCGTGCCTGCTGATGGCTCTTACCGGCAAGCACTGCCATGTGGTCACGGTCAACGACTATCTGGTACGGCGCGATGCAGCGTGGGTGGCGCCCGCCTTTTATGCCCTGGGCTTGTCCGTCGGATATATTCAGGCCTTCATGGAGAACGACGCCCGCCAGAAGGCCTACGCCTGTAACGTAACTTACGGCACCAACAGCGAGTTCGGCTTCGACTACCTGCGCGACAACATGAAGCAAAGCGTTGACGAACAGGTACAAGGCCCCCTGGACTTTGTCATTGTTGACGAAGTAGACAGTATTTTAATTGATGAAGCCCGAACGCCGCTTATCATCAGCGGCCCCGCACATGACGATTCTCCACGTTACCGCACCGCCGATGAAGTCGCCCGTAAGCTCATCGCCGGTCAGCGCCCCTGGCAGGCCGTGGAAGACCGCATCACACAGCTCAAGCGTACAATAAACGGCGC
>JAJXZA010000246.1 GCA_021780285.1 Planctomycetota bacterium | reverse complement strand
CATGATGCTTAGCCCCAAAACCACTGGATCAAACCACATGCCACTCATACCTCTTGATGAAATGCGACCACACCGGCCGCAAACGGGGAGTCCGCGCGCCAGGGATAAAATTACCGAAACTCCAAAAACAGCCCGTTGCGTTTATTGCGATTAACTGATATATTTAAGTTGTGTAAAGGAGCAAATAAATCCCATGGCAACACTTGTTAAGCGCCCACCGAGAGAGCCAATTGCGGGAGACTCCGATCTGGCCCGCCAGGCAGGCCGACGACTTCGGTCGTTGTTGGCGCATGGGCGATCCAATACGCTTGCCCTGGATGTGCAAATCAAAAAGAAGTCCAAGGTTGCCATCACGATCCCTGTTTCCGCAGCGAAGTTCCTCGTGGATGCGTTGGAGCAGATGGCACAAGGCCGGACCGTCAAAGCAATTCCCCTGCGTAGCGAATTGACAACGCAGGCCGCGGCGGACCTCCTGCATGTATCGCGGCCGTTTTTAATATCACAGTTGGAAATGGGGCTTATGCCGTTCCGTATCGTAGGGACTCATCGGCGCGTGCTGCTTGAAGATGTCCTGGCGTATAAAAAACAGTTGGACCGCCGTCGGCTCAAGACACTTTCAAAACTGGCCGCTTTAGATCAAAAACTGGGCTTAATTTAATGGCGGAGACATCACCCGTTGTCTTCTTCGATGCGTGTGTGCTGTACCCCGCGGCACTGCGCAGCCTGCTGATGTACATGGCGATGGACGGTCTGTTTCAGCCGCGGTGGAGCAATGCTGTTCATGAGGAGTGGATGCGAGCGCTACTGGGCACCCGGCCTGATATAACGCGGCAGCAGGCTGAACGAATTCGCGATTTAATGAACGAGCACGCGAGCAATTACTTGGTATCTGGATTCGAGCATCGCATCGGCAAACTGTGGCTGCCGGATCGGGCGGATCGTCATGTTCTAGCGGCGGCGATTCACTGTCGGGCGAACTTGATTATAACGTTTAATCTGAAGCATTTTCCTGTCTCTGCGATACGGCGATTTGGCATACGCCCCAGCAGCCCGGATAACTTCATCAGCGACTTGGTTGGTGCAGCACCCGACCTTGTATGCCGGGCGGCTCGGCGTCATCGCCAATCACTAAAATCTCCTCCGCTGGATGTGGAGATTTATCTGCAAAGGCTCGAAGCTTGCCGCATCAGCAATACGGTGAAGGCCCTGCGAAATTTGAGTGCGAATCTGTAAAACATTTATGCAAAGAACATACGCGCGTACCCGACGGAGCGTCATTTTCAAATCCGGTATACTACCGGATTTGAATAGCAGCATTGCTCAAAATACCGCAAATCATTGGGGTTTTTTGCAATCGCTTGAAAATGCTTGCAAATGAGTTGGTATGTGATAAAATACCAATGTTTATAGGGGTTTTGTGGCTGTCAGAAGGCGGTAAAAACATACGCTACGAATTCCCGATGGCTATCGGGATTGCAGGTTCGACTCCTGCCGGGCGCAGTTAAAAAGCAGAGCGAATGGACGAACGTTTACCCGCCCCACTGCTTTCGGTCGGCACAAGTATATGCGCCGTTTCTAGCGCATTTCAGCGTAAAAATCTTGGATGGGTTTAACCGTCCAGTCAGATTTTTTGAGGCTCGTGATGGCGTCAGCGGCCGCATCAGCGCCGGTGATGGTGGTGATAATCGGTATTTTATTCATCACCGCCGCCGCGCGTATCTGACCTTCATCCGTGGTGGGGCCTTTGTTGGTGGGCGTGTTGATAAGCAGTACCACCTGCCGATTTTTAATGGCATCTATAATGTTGGGCCGCCCTTCCTTGATTTTATTAACCCGCCGACAGGCAATGCCCGCCTGGGTTAAAACCGTATGCGTGCCGCCGGTGCACAATAGGTCGAACCCGGCCGCAGCCAGTTTGGCCGCTATTGGTACGATGGCCTGCTTGTCGCCGTCGCGCACCGATACGTATACGGTGCCCTCGGTGGGTAAACTGCCGCCGGCGGCCATTTGCGATTTGGCAAACGCGACCGGGAAGTTCGCATCTATGCCCATCACCTCGCCGGTGCTTCGCATTTCGGGGCCGAGAATGACATCCACCCCCGGAAACTTGCCAAACGGAAATACGCTTTCTTTGACGGCCACATGCTTGCGCGGAACCACTTCCTCCTTGATGCCAAGGCCGTCGAGCGTTTTACCGCACATGAGTTTGGCTGCGATTTTGGCCCACGGCACACCGGTGGCCTTGCTTACAAACGGCACAGTGCGGCTGGCTCGCGGGTTTACTTCCAGCACATATACCTGATCATCTTTAATGGCAAACTGCACGTTCATAAGGCCGCGAACCTGCAGCGCCTGCGCCAGGGCCAGTGTTTGCCGGCGGATTTCTGCGACGATTTCGCCCCCAAGACTGAACGGCGGCAGCGAGCAGGCCGAATCGCCCGAGTGGATGCCCGCCTCTTCAATGTGCTCCATCACGCCGATAACCATGTACCGGTTACCATCGCCGATGGCGTCTACATCAACCTCGGTGGCATCGCCCAAAAAGCGATCAATCAGCACGGGATGTTCGTCGGCAACCTCCACGGCATGGCGGATGTAGTAATCGAGTTGCGATTCGTTGGAAACTATTTCCATAGCGCGGCCTCCGAGAACAAACGACGGACGCACGAGCACCGGATAGCCAATCTTCGCCGCCACGCCGCGAGCCTGCTCCGCGCTGCGAGCGATACCACCCTCTGGCTGACGCAGATTCAGTCTTTTAATGAGCTGATTAAACTTGTCGCGGTCTTCGGCGGCTTCGATAGACTCTACCGCAGTGCCGATAATCGGCACACCATAATCTTTAAGACCGCGGGCGAGGTTCAGCGGGGTTTGGCCGCCCAACTGCACCACCACGCCCTGCACCAGGCCGCCCGGCTCGTGAAGCGGCCTGCCGTTGACGCGTTCGACAATGTTGAGCACGTCTTCCTGGGTCAGCGGCTCAAAAAACAGCAGATCTGAGGTATCGTAATCGGTGCTGACGGTTTCAGGGTTGGAATTGACCATCACGCTCTCAAGACCGATTTCACGACAGGCAAACGCGGCCTGCACGCAGCAATAGTCGAATTCTATGCCCTGGCCGATGCGGTTAGGCCCGCCACCCAGAATGACGATTTTTTTGCGATCAGAAACGCGCACTTCATCATCCACTGTATACCGGCGGCCTTGCTCAGTCAGGCGTTCGAGAGGGCGCTCATATGTGGAATAGTAATACGGCGTGGCAGCTTCAAACTCGGCGGCGCAGGTATCCACCAGTTTGTACACCGGCTCAATATGCAGTGCTTTACGCAGCTTGCGAACCTTCAGCGGCTCGCTGCTCCATACCGTGGCGAGCTGAACGTCGGAATAGCCCAACTCCTTGGCCCGCAGCAACAACAGTTTGAACTCTTCGACGCTTTTGCCGGGCTGCAATGGCCCGGCAAGCAAGGTTGCGGCCTGCGGCCGGACGGCCTCAAGCTGATTTTCAAAGTCTACAAGTTGCTTCATCTGAGACAAAAACCACGGATCAATGCGTGTAAGCTCATGCACCTGCTCAATGCTGTAGCCCATTTTGAATGCATAGCGAATGTAATAGGGCCGCCCCTGCGAAGGAATAGAGAGCTTGCGCTTCAGGCGATCTTCGGGTATGGGCCAAACGGCCGCCTGCTCTTCCATGGCGGCGGTGCGGGTAACAAACGAACCGCGATCACCAAGTGTTTGCGAGGCGGGTTTGTGCTCTAATTCATTAAGATGCGAGCTTTCGGCTTTCCACCATTTGTCTATGCGGTCCAGGCCCAGGCCGAAACGCTTGACCTCCATAGACCGAATACCCTTCTGCAGGGCTTCTTTAAAGGTGCGGCCGATGCTCATGGCCTCACCCACGCTCTTCATCTGCGTGGTGAGAGTTTCGTCGGCATCGGGGAATTTTTCAAAAGTCCAGCGCGGTATCTTCACTACCACATAATCTATCGAAGGCTCAAAGCAGGCTACGGTGCGGCGCGTGATGTCGTTGGGCAGTTCATCAAGCGTGTACCCCACAGCCAATTTGGCAGCAATGCGGGCAATCGGGAAGCCCGTGGCTTTGCTGGCCAGGGCGCTGGACCGCGACACGCGCGGGTTCATTTCAACCACCACCATGTCGCCATTGGCCGGGTTAATGGCAAACTGAATGTTGGAGCCACCGGTTTCAACTCCGATGGCCCTTATGATCGCAATAGCACCGTCGCGCATGCGCTGATATTCTTTATCGGTAAGGGTTTGCGCCGGGGCGACGGTGATGGAGTCACCGGTATGCACGCCCATGGGATCGAAGTTTTCGATTGAACAGACAATAACCACGTTGTCGGCTTTATCGCGCATCACTTCGAGTTCGTATTCCTTCCAGCCGATGAGCGATTGGTCAATTTGAATTTCGCTGATCATGGAGGCATCGAGGCCTCGCTGGGCAAGGGTTTCAAACTCTTCCATGTTGTAGGCAATGCCCGAACCGGTGCCTCCGAGCGTAAACGAGGCTCGAATAATGCATGGCAAGCCGGTTTGTTTAACCACCTGACGGGCTTCTTCCATGGTGTAAGCCAAGCCGCTGTTGGGGCATTTAAGGCCGATGTCTTCCATTATTTTTTTGAATTTTTTTCGGTCTTCGCCGCGGTGAATAGCTTCGCGGGTGGCGCCGATCATTTCGACGTTGTATTTGGTGAGCACGCCCGCATCGGCGAGGCCAACTGAGACGTTCAGACCGGTCTGGCCGCCCAAGGTAGGCAACAGGGCATCGGGCCGCTCTTTTTCTATAACGCGTGTGACGGCTTCGACGGTGATGGGTTCAATATAGGTGCGATCGGCCATTTCGGGGTCGGTCATAATGGTGGCAGGGTTGGAGTTAACGAGTACGACGCGATAGCCCTCTTCTTTAAGCGCTTTGCAGGCCTGCGTACCCGAGTAGTCGAACTCACAGCCCTGACCAATGACAATAGGCCCGGAGCCTATGATGAGGATGGTTTTGATATCGGTGCGTTTCGGCATGAATAAGAACCCTATCTTGCTGGAGGAAGCTATTGCGAGTCCATCGCGCATTAACCCGCAAGGTTTTATCATAAACTTCGCCGAGGCGAAAGCGCGGCCGGCGCCTTTGCAACAACCCGCCCCGTACAGCCGCCCACCGCAGCCGGCTCCCTTTGCGGCCATGCGCGGCGCCATGTGGGGGATGCACACCTGTCGCGGCCAATCGGCTATAATAAAGTACTATGGCTGAAGCGCTGTATCCAGTTTTTTTAGACTTAAACACGCAGCCCGTGCTTATTGTGGGCGGCGGCAACGTGGCGTGGCGCAAAACCGCCTCGCTTTTGGCGGCGGGGGCCCGCATTACCGTGGTAAGCCCGCGCGTGCTGCCCTTATTTAAGCAAACAAGTGATATTCAAATTCTTGATCAACCCTACGATACGCGGCTGGTGCTGGGTACGGCCGCCACGCGTTGGCGGTTGATCTTTGCCGCCACCAACGCGACGGTGGTTAATCAGCAGGTGGGGCTGGACGCAGGAGCCGCGGGCATTTTATGCTGCCGATGCGATAAGCCGGAACACGGAGATTTTGTCGGCACATCGCACTGGCGCCGCGGATGCGTTACGGTGG
>JAJXZA010000216.1 GCA_021780285.1 Planctomycetota bacterium | reverse complement strand
CGCCTGCCGCGCCCGTTGCCCTGCCTGAAATCGCCGAATGTATTCTTCCTGTTTGGCGATAAACGTCTGCTGCTGGTCGAATTGGCGCTGCCGTGCGAGCATGCGCTCGGCGCGCAACACCAGGTAGTCGGAATAGTTGCCCGGATAGTGTTCTATGCGGCCCTCGCTCATTTCAATGATGTCAGTTGCGACGCTGTCCAGAAAGTAGCGGTCGTGGCTTACAATCAGCATGGCCGCATCGCTCATTTCGCAAAGCGCCTGCTCAAGCCAATCCAGCATGGGCAGGTCGAGGTGATTGGTGGGTTCATCCAGCAGCAGCAGATCAGGCCCCATCAGCAGCATTTGCGCAAGCTGTGCACGGGACTTTTGCCCGCCGGAGAGAGCCTTGATTGGCAGCAGATAATCGGATTCCTTAAATCCCAGTTGCTGCATCACCACGTCGAGCCGTCGTTCGATGTCCCAGCCGCCCATGTGTTCAAAATGATGCTGCAAATGGTCATAATCTGCGATGGCCTGATCATGCAGCGGGCCTGATGGATGCTCGGCCATGGCGGCGGCAGCCTGTTCCATTTTATGCTGCACCGCATGCAACTCGGCAAAAACCAGCGATACTTGCTGCTGCAGCGTACTTTCGGGGTCCAGCCGAGGCTGCTGCGAAACGTAGCTTAACGTGGCTTGGCGCGATACCTGCACTTCGCCCGCATCAGCTTCCTCTACACCGGCCAGAATTTTTACCAGCGTGGTTTTGCCCGCGCCATTGGGGCCAACAAGCCCTACGCGCTGCCCCGGTTGCAAATCCAGCGTGATGCCGCGAAGAATACTTCGGCCGCTGTATGCCTTGGTGATATCTTTAAGTTCCGCTACTGTCATGAAATCTCACTGATAAAATAATCTTAACCAACCGTCTAGGGCCTTATGCCTCGTCGCCTTTGTCGCGATTTTCCTGCTCCTGCACTTCATGTGCATACTCCGCTTCATCGCGGGCATCGGCAAGCTCGCGCCGGTGCGTGGCTACGGTCGCCAAAATCAGGCCCAGCACGTACAGCAGCACCAGCGGAATAAATACGCTCAAAAAGGTAAATACATCAGGCGAGGGGGCCAACAATATGGCCGTTACCGCCAGCGTCATAATCGCGATACGCCACATTTTGCGGAATTGCGACGCTTTTACAATGCCGATTTGAGATAAAATGAGCATCACCATCGGCAATTCAAATGAAAGACCGAAGATGAGGCACATAATGACCACAAAGCTGCGATATTCTTTAAACAGCGGATACGACGCAAAAATGGAATTGGCGGGCACCGTGCTCAACGCAAGCGTCAACTGATTCACATGCAGCTTCAGTTGATGGTCCACCGCGTTGTACCACATGACCGCCGCGCCCGGCGCAAACTTCGTCGGATCCGACCGTACTATCGGTATCTGCAGAAGATGAGCCTTGTTGCCGCTTGGAAGTTTGGCAAAGTCTTGCGGGCTGGAGGTGGCAGGGTACAACCACTTTTCAACGCCATACGGCTGGGCCGAGGGTGGCGGCAACTGGGTGTTAAACTGCATGGTGAACTTGAGCAGCACCGGCAATACCAGAAAAAAGAAAAATGCCACGCCAACGGCAAACAAAAACATGCTCGGCCCCATGTATTTGTAAACGAGTTTGCGTTCCCGCGGGTACAAGCCAACCGCCACAAATCGCCATGCTTGATAGATAATCCAGGGGCTGGCCAGCACAAGCCCGGCCTGCATGCCCAGCACCATGGCCGATATGAAAGATCCCAGTGGATTCTGGTAAATCAGATTTCCGGGATAGCCGGCATTGCGAAGCGCCAAAAAATACGGCTGATACAGCATCCCAATCACGTCGTTGACGTGATAAAGACAAAATGCAATACCCACTACGCCGCCCAAAATGGCGTAAATCACCCTCCGGCGCAGTTCCTCCAAGTGCTCGCCAAAGCCCATCAGCGGCATATCTTCGCCGCCGTCGGTTCCGCCTGGCTTCTCACTGAATACTCGCCGCCAAAAACTCATGTATGCTTCAACTCCAATGGTTTAATAGCCGCCCATATTCGGCGACATTTAGCCTTGCGAAGCCACCTGTACCCGGCCATCGAGCAGTCGAACCGTTCGATCCGCGAGTGCCGCAATCTGCGCATCATGCGTCACCAATATAATCGTCTGCCCTTTGTCTTTGTGCAGCCGCAGCAAAACGTCGAGAATCGTCTGGCCGGTTTTGGGATCCAGGTTGCCGGTTGGTTCATCCGCCAGCAAAACCGCCGGCTCGTTGATAAGCGCCCGGGCGATCGCGACGCGCTGCCGCTCGCCGCCGGATAGCTGTCCCGGCCGATGGTGCAATCGCTCTACAAGGCCGAACTCCTCCAGCAAGGCCAATGCCTGCCGCTTCCGCGGGCGAGCCCGTACCAAGGCCATCCATGTCGGGGCCGCAACCATCGCCGGCAACATCACGTTCTCCAGCACGTTAAGCTCCGGCAGCAGATGATACAACTGAAAGACAAAACCAAACGAACGATTGCGCATGACATGTCTCTGGCCGCTCGACATACGGTTCAGAGCCTGCCCCTTAAAGCTCACTGTGCCGGTGTCCGCCCGGTCCAGCGCGCCGGCAATGTGAAGCAGCGTGCTTTTGCCCGAACCAGAAGCCCCGGTAATCGCCACAAACTCCCCCTCCGCCACCGACAAATTTGCGCCGGTAAGCACCGGCACCACCGCCGGCCCGATTCGGTAGGTTTTATGAACATCTGTAATTTCAAGCAAACTTTGCATAGCTTTCCAATGCGGCCGGCAGCCCGGCGATCCTATTCGTAACGCAGCGCCTCCACCGGATCCTGCCGCGCGGCTTTAATAGCCGGCAACAGCGCCCCCAGCAACCCCGCCGCCATTGCGGAGATCACCATAATCACCACCGCGCTGGCTGTTACCTGATCGGGTATATGCGAAAAAATGTACACCTTGCGGTTCCAGATGGATATACCAAACCAGCGCCACAGAATGTGATCGTGAATCCAGTTGTCATGCAGCACAAACAATACGCCGCAAAGTACGCCGGGCGCAGCGCCCGCCGCCGAAATAAGCAGCCCATAAAGCAGAAATATGCTCGCCACGCCCCACTCGCCGCCCCCAATGGCCTTTATGATGCCGATGTCGCGTGTTTTGTCGCGCACCAGCATGTAAAAAATAAGAAAAATCACCACCACCACCACAAGACTCACCAAGCCCAACAAAAACAATATCATGTTGCGCTCGTTGTCCACAGCCTTGATGTACTGCGCCTGTTCCTGCACCCACGTTTGCGTCTGCAGCCCCGCAATCTGGGCTTCGGGGTGTTGATGCACGAAGGCGCTTACCACACGCGCAATGGCATCCCGCGCCTGGTTTACCGCCGCAGCGCTTGCGTCATTTTTAACGCGTATCTGAAGTTCGCTGCAGCGAGCCGGCTGCACACCCCCCGAAAGCAGGTCTTGCTGCTGCATGAATGTCAGCTTTTGAAGCACCTTAAACGGAACATAAATTTGCCGCGAGTCGGCGGTAAACACGCGCGTGCGCGAATCATCTACAATCTGAAACCGCCCGGCCTGCGGCTGTGCTACGGTCGCGCGCAGCGTAATAGGCGATACCGTCAATATCGCCGGCGTAAAACGAATGCCCGGCGGACGGTTATACTGCCCAAAGCGATTCTTCTCATACAAACCAAGATCCACGCCGACGATGCAACCGTTCGAAGGCTCATCAGCGGCGGAGGCGTAACTCGCCGCGGCTTCTGGCGGAGGTGTGAAGCTCGGCTCGGCCGGCACCAACGCCTTGATTAGTGCCGCACGATTCTTGTAGAAACCATTTTTCGGCAGGCCCGTAATAAACGCCAGATCGCGCTGCGCCCGGTCGAGTTTGTGCAAGGCCGCCTGCCAGTCTTCACGCCGCACCACCTGCCAGTGTCGCCGGATCGCGGCGAACCAGGCGGATGACGGAATCGGCTCCATCGCCAAGCCGTCGCGGAGTCGCTTTTCATTTTTCTCGGCAACGTTTAAGAATGCGACCGCTCGCTTCACGAGTTGACTCTGCCGCACCGGATAGCCCTGATCGCCGATGTCTTCAACGGCGTGCAACGGTGCTTTGTATTGCCAATACAAACCATGATCAAAGTTGGTAACCTTTGATTGGCTTTTGGGATCTATGCCCAGCACCACCACCAGCTTTGTGTATTCGTAGTCGGGCAGATTTAACAACCCCAGCGCCACAATAACCGGTGAACTTGCACGCACCTGCGGCAATGCGTCAATGCGTTTCTGTAACTGTTGATAATCGGGAAAGCCCGCCGGACTTATGCTGCTCACCACGACATCGCCTACAAGCCCATGGCCGGCGCTGCGCACACGATTTACAAAGCCGGTCATGATGCTGTTGACAATAATCAGCATCATCACGCACAGCCATACCGCCAGCACCGGGAATATCACAATTCCCTTGCGCGTTAAATATCGAATACATAAAAAGAGTTTATACATGAGGACGTTTGGCCCAGCCCCGCACAGGTCAACCGCCGAACAAGGCGGCCTCGCCTTTGCGTTATGCCATGCTGGTGGGCGTATCCTCCTGCTCGGTTGCTGGTGCGCGAC
The DNA here is from genome assembly GCA_021780285.1 of Planctomycetota bacterium. Lineage (GTDB taxonomy): Bacteria > Planctomycetota > Phycisphaerae > WQYP01 > WQYP01 > JABEVB01. Next base: position 1,051 of record JAJXZA010000216.1, on the reverse strand, counting down.
TTGCCTGCGGCCGCATCAACGGAAACAATATGACATCGCGTATGCTCGTGCGGTTCACCAGAAGCATCACAAGCCGATCTATGCCAATGCCCAATCCGCCGGCCGGCGGCATTCCCGCCTGCAAAGCGGTTATAAAATCATGATCCATCTTGGCCATGGAATCTTCGGCTTTCTGCCCGGCCAACTGCGCTGAAAAAGTCGCTTCCTGAACCGCAGGGTCGTTCAGTTCGGTATATGCGTTCGCGAGTTCCATACCGGCTACATACAGCTCAAAGCGTTCCGCAATAGCCGGATTTTCGGCCTTGCGCCGGGTCAGCGGGCACAGACCGGCCGGGTAATCGTAAACAAACACTGGGCCGTCATACTCGGCCAGCGCTGGCTCGGCATGCTGCTCAAACAACAGGCACACCAGCACGTCGTGATCCATGGATGCAGCGTTTTCGACGCCGAGCGATGCGGCACGGGCCAAGACTGCGGCTCGGTCGCCCATGTCAGCGCCCACATGCCGCGCAAACAACTCGCTATACGCTACACGCGCAAACGGGCGGGCATAGTTCAGAATGCGATCGCCATAGGGAAGGGTGACTTCTCCGCCGGCCGTCTTTCCGCTTTGTGCCACGCGCTTGGCTGCCAGTTCGGCCACCAACGACTCGGTAAGTTCCATCATGCCGGCAAGGTCGCTGTATGCCTGATACAACTCCATCATCGTAAACTCTGGATTGTGCCGGGTATCTATGCCTTCGTTGCGAAAGTTGCGATTGATTTCAAACACACGTTCCATGCCGCCCACCAACAGCCGCTTCAGGTACAACTCCGGACTTATGCGCATAAACAGGTTCAGGTCCAGCGCATTGTGATGAGTAACAAAAGGCCGCGCCGCCGCCCCGCCGGCCACAGCCTGCATCATCGGAGTTTCAACTTCAATAAATTGCCGCTCCTGGAGAAATGTTCGAATATGCTGCACCATTTGCGAGCGAGCCAAAAACACTTCCATGGATTCAGGATTGGCAAACAAATCGAGATAACGCTGCCGATAACATAGTTCAGTATC
>JAJXZA010000210.1 GCA_021780285.1 Planctomycetota bacterium | reverse complement strand
TGCATGGCATCCTACCTCCAACATGAGGGAGAAGAGTTGCAAGGCCGGGTGGGGGTGCAGGGGGCCGGTGGAAGAAACCGCCCCATGCCGCACAGCCCACCTGCATAGAATAAATGGTCCAATTACCATGGGCCTTACCTCACACCTTGGGTTGCGGGCATAGCCCGCGCTATGTTGCCGCTGGCGAATCCAAAGGTAATTGATCCCGGGCTGCTCCATCTTCCTAACGGCACATGGCGCCTGTGGTATAAGGACGAGGCCACCGGATCTTCCTGCGACTACGCCGACAGCCCGGATCTTTATCATTGGAAGGATCACGGACGGGTGCCGGGACTTTCCGATGTGCCGGGCGAGGCGCCTCTGGCGTTTCACTGGAAAGGACAGTATTGGCTTTTCCGAGATATCGGCTATGCGCTGGCGCTGTATCGCTCTGACGACGCCCTGCATTGGAAACGTGTGGGCACCATGTTGCAGCATCCGGGAACTGGTGCTGGTGACAAGGGTGTCGGCCATCATCCCGAGGTGATCGTATCACGCGGACGGGCGTACCTGTTTTACTTTGTACAGCCTCATCGTCGCAGTTGCATACAGGTTACCGAGCTCAAATACAATGCCGGTAAAGATGTACTGACCGTCAATCGCAATGCGCCGACCTATATCAACCTGCAGCCGCCGCGGAATCCGGAAACGGAATCTAAATTTGAGCCTGGCCGGGCCATTACCCGGTGAAACGTCCAACATTTTCTGCGTGAGTTGGTTCCGCATTTGCACGCCAGGGAAGCTCGGCTGGTGACCCGGCGCCCAAGCTCGCCCAACTCCACAGTGAATAAACCTCCGTCGCCGTCATCATTCGTGCCAACTCGCCGCCTGCTCCGATAGCCATTATCAGCCCCAATTACTCGGTATTGCGGTCAATCCATCCTCGTCAGACCTTGGCGCATTGTTGTATCCGTCTGTCGCCCGCCCCGGTATCTCCTTGTGACCATCCGAGTTCAGCATCGTGGTCAGTTAAATCTCTAAAAAGTTCTGCGTCGCTGCACGCAATCGTCGTGCAGCGATGGTAATAGCCCATTTTCATATCGGGAAGTTATTTGGGAACAGGTCCAGGGTTGTCTTGCATGTACCCGGTCAACATGATATTATTGCCAATTAAATACTTAATTGGTAGGTATTGTATGTATTCCCTTGGTTCGTGACCTGTGCTATCTTCCAAGACTATGGCCCATACACCGAATATCACATGGCACCACAACAAGGTAACCGCCGAGCAGCGGGCCGCCCTGTTGAAAAATCGCCCTTGCGTGGTGTGGCTTACGGGGCTGTCTGGCTGTGGCAAATCTACCATTGCAGTGGAGTTGGAATCGCAGCTTATTGAACGAGGCCATGCAGCGTTTATTCTGGATGGCGATAACCTGCGTCATGGCCTGTGCAAAGACCTAGGCTTTACGCCCGCTGACCGCACCGAAAACATTCGTCGGGCCGGCGAGGTAGCCAAACTTATAAGCCAAACCGGTGTGATTGTTATTGCAGGGTTCATCAGCCCATACCGCGCTGACCGCGCAACGGTGCGGGCGCTGCTGCCGGCCGGTGAGTTTGTGGAAGTGTTTGTGGATGCCCCGCTGAGCGTGTGCGAACAGCGTGATCCCAAGGGTTTGTATAAAAAGGCCCGCGCGTCATTGGCTCAGGGCAAAGGCCTCGGCATGACCGGCCTTGATGCCCCCTACGAACCACCCGAAACGCCCGAACTGCACCTGCGAACCGACACAACATCGACGGCCGCGTGCGTTGGAGCCATCCTGAATTACCTGGTTCAACACCAGCGCATTTTATAAAAAGGCGGTGACGCTTTGTCTCTTGTTGATTTACATACCCATTCCACCGCCAGCGACGGCACACTCACGCCAACGCAGCTTGTGCAGGCCGCTGTACGCAGCGGACTTGTCGGCCTGGCGCTTACCGATCACGACACCGGCAACGGCCTGATAGAAGCCCGCGCTGCCGCCGATGCCAATAAGCTGCGCTTTGTGCCCGGCATCGAAATATCCGCCGAGTTTCCGCAGCCGGGAACCATGCACATACTGGGGCATTTTATTGATCCGCTTTCGCCGGCGCTTCACGATATGAGCCGCATTCTTCTGGAGGGGCGAAATCAGCGCAATCCTAAAATTGTCGCGCGGCTTAACGAACTGGGCTGCCCCATTACACTTGAACAGGTTATCACCATCGCCCGAGCAGGCGTACCGCAGGGAGAGCCGTTTGTGGTAGGCCGCCCGCATATTGCCCGCGCTCTGCTTGACGCCGGCTGCGTCAAAAGTATGAAAGAGGCCTTCGATCAATACTTGGGCACCACCGGCAAGGCCTATTTTGATAAAGAACGCCTTACCCCCAAGCAAGCCATTGAGTGCATTCACAAAGCCGGCGGCCTGGCCACGCTGGCGCACCCGGTGCAACTGCGGCTAAGCAACCATGCTGAGCTGCAAACAGTTATCAGCAAACTCAAAGATATCGGCCTTGACGGTATTGAGGTTTGGCACAGCGACCATGGCCCGCATGACAGCAAGCTTTTGCTGGAGTTCGCAAGGCGCTACGACCTGGCGTGCACCGGCGGGTCTGACTTTCATGGCGGAAACAAGCCCGATGTGCAACTGGTATCAGGCCGCAATAACGTGTCGGTGCCGGTGGATGTTCTCGACAAATTGGAGGCTCGCTGGCGCAGCTCGCCCTATGCCCGCGGCCGCACCAACACCGGAGAAGCCGCATGAGCGTCCCTGCGCTTGATATTAACGCCGCTGAACTTAACCGCCGCTTTGCCGACGCCCATCCGGCTGACATTATTCGCTGGGCTGCCGACACCTTCGGCACCGGCTTGGTGCTTACCAGCAGCTTCGGCGCTGAAAGCATGTCCGCTATTCACCTGGCCATCAGCGTACGGGCGGATATTCCCATTGTGTTTGTCAACACCGGGTACCTTTTTCCGCAAACACTGACATTCATGGAGATGCTGCGCCAGCGCTATCAGCTAAACGTGCTTGAGTATCATTCACAAAACGACCCGTTGGTTTGGCTGACGGTACATGGCGAAAGCGACCCGCGTATTCGCCAAAACCCCGATGCCTGCTGCGCCGCCAATAAAAACGAAGTCTTCGACCGCGCCATGCGCGACCTGGCCCCAATGGCCTGGATTCGCGGCGTGCGGGCGCACCAGTCGCAGACCCGAGCCGCCATGCAAATTGTCGAATGGAATCGGCGCACCAACTGCTGGGCCATCTCGCCGCTGTTGAGCTGGTCGCATAAACAAATATTTCAATACATGAAGCAGCACGAATTGCCATTTCATCCGTTATGGCATGAGGGGTATTCATCCATCGGTTGCAATCCAGAAACGTGCACCCGTCCCGTTGCCGCCGGCGAAGATGCCCGCTCCGGCCGCTGGGCCGGCATGGATAAAAAAGAATGCGGCATCCATCTTGATCAGGGGGCAGGCATTTAGACGGCGGCAATATCCGTCGGTTCGAGGTGCTGGAGTGGGCCACAATGCCGCAGCACCGACACTGCTCCTCAAGCAACTGTCGTTTACCACGACCGGTTTTGAGCCTCGCGATCCGCAAACCAATTCATTTCATTCAAGAGCAGGGTGCAACCTGCCTCGCTTGCATATCAGGCCTTGTGACAAGCAGCCTTGCTTTTGTCAGCAATACGCCGCCGTATTCACGGTATGGGGCGCTGGGGCAAGCTCAATATCGCCACCTTGTTTGCAGCCGAGGCTACAACATGTCCATGGCGCAACATCTGCGTCATCCCCGGTTTAACGACGATAGTGTATCGGTAGCCCAAAACAGGAATTTTGTACAGTTTGGCATGGAGATGCCATGTGCCGTCCAAACGAACTTTATTATCCGGCATAACATTGCAAATCGCCTGCAGGCCTATCATCGGCAGTAAAGCGCCCCAACTGTAATGCGGATCACCTGCGGCAATTCCGGTGGTTGCGAGATAGTTTTCGCTCCAGACGCCTGTCGTGTCCCAATTGCGCATAAAGAGTTTGACACTCTTGCGCGCATACGCATGCAATACCGATGTTGGCGCATAGTTCAGCAGCCCCTGAAATGCCAGATAATTGGTCGGCCCCCAAATGTCGCCGCGCCAATATTCCTGATGTTGATACGCCGGATTGTTGCGGGATATAGTCGGCAGCACCCATTTGCCCCAGAAGTATTTTTTATTGAGCAGCACCGCCAGCATACGCTGCGCACGGGCGGCATCCGGAACGCCCACTATCATCGGATACAAGTTTCGAGGCCCCCACCGATGCGAAAACCGATGATGCCCAGCCCCGGGCGACCAGTACCGATTGCAATACATCCCAAGCTTGTGGCTCCAAAGCTAGGCATTGATACGCTGGCTCATCGTCTGACATTCGGCGGCGTAGTGCGCCGCGGCATTTTTATGCCCGAGTGCTGCGGCGATTCTGGATAAATACATTGCATCGGCCGCCCACAGGGAGTTCAACCCAATATCGTTAAGATCAAACGTATCGGCAGGAGGTATTAATTTGACTTTTCCTCTGACATACATCGGCGAGTCGTCAGCGCCCGACTCAAAACGTGCGCTTTGCCAGTTGCCCGTGCTCGAACCATATTCCAGCAGCCCGTCATGGTTGCCGTCGCGGTTGGGCAGGTGTGTTTTCGGATTGATCGCAAACCACCAGTGGTGATACCGCACCAGCGGCTTGTAACACGCCTCCAAAAGGCTTTTGCTGGGCCAACGCTGGTATGCCTGCCATACGCACATCGCGGATACCGGCGGCTCGCTGCGGTCCGGGGAATAATGCGGGTTTAACTTGTCATACTGACTGTATTTGCGGTCCCAGTTGGCAAAGTTGCAGATCATGCCATTGTTCATCTGAAAGTGCAGTACCCCCGCAAGCTGCCTGCGAGCGTACCATGGACCAACTCTGCCATCATTAAGCGACAGCAAGGTAGAATTAAAAAAGGAATCCCAGGCGAAGAGTACACAACCTTTTGGCAGGCACCATTGTCGCGCCACCGTGGCGGTTATGTTGCTCAAGTCCGGCTGATATACCACACCCGAATTGGCAGCCATGCTGATGGGCGAGATAAAATCGCCCCAATCGCCGGAAGCGTGCGGCCTGCCGCTGATGTACGCAGCCCAGCCACTGCTTAATATCTGCGGTACCGAGGCCAGGGTTCTGGCGTTGTGGACCTGCGCCGAGCCGACTCGCACCAGAAAGTACAACGGATGTTTTGGCGTAAGATTAAAAATCAATCCTGCATACTTTGCTGCGGCCGCGCGGGACGCCGGGGCGCGGCTGCCATGGAGCACCGCCTGCGAAAATGCTTTCGCATGTGAAGCAACGACGGCTGCATCGGCCGGCCGGTTTGTTAAAAGACAAAAGCCTGCTTGGGATTTCGCTGATGCCGGCGAGCCGGTTATCTCGTTAGCCTTGGCGCGGTAGATCGCACCGTACCCGTGCCAGGTCGGCAAACACTCAAGCACAACCTGCACCGGATGCTCAACCGACAGCGAAGCAACAGCCGTTGTAGTGCCCTTGACGCGCTGCCAATGAACATGCAATACATTTTGGCTCTTCGGGCAATCGAGTGGGTAAAAAAGCGTGTTTTTGCCCTGACGCATGAATATATATGATTATGATCCGTGGTGAACTATAACGGAGAGAACTTTCAGTCGGGGGA
>JAJXZA010000009.1 GCA_021780285.1 Planctomycetota bacterium | reverse complement strand
CTCATTCCATAAAGTTAGTTAATGGTGCCGCAAGCGTATGCCAATGAATGGTTGTGGCCGGGCGTGTTTCATAGTTGTGGTCGCGTGGTATATTGTTTGACCTGCCGCAGCTGTTAATTGGCTTTTCGGAGACGGGCTCGAAAATAATCTGTGGCGCATTGTAGATGCAGAGGAATCCATTGAAGGCACTTGGAAACATGGCGATTTGGCGACTGCGACTAGGCTTAATGGCTGTGCCGTTTATTACCGTTCTGCTGGGGGGCTTTTTGGCAACAACGCTGCTGGCCATGCTGCACCGACCGCTGCTCATAAACGAGATGCACCTCGCTGCGGCTGTGAACTTACTGGCCGGCTTGGTGGCGACGGCGCCCTTTTGTGTTTTGTTGGGACGCGGAGCACAGGCTCTTCTGCGATGTGCTCTGCTGGCGACGCTCACCCGAACTCTATTGACGGCAGCGGGCCTAGCATTTGTAATCATCGTCGCGGGGGGCAAGATAGACTGTGTGGGCTTTCTGATGTGGGCGGCGACGTTTTATTTTATGTTGGCGTTTGGCGAGCATTATGGCGCTGCTTGGGCATTGCATCGGATACGGGCGGAACAGGTCGGCTCGACCGAACCTGCTGAGGCGATGCCTTCCCGTGGGACTTGACGGACTTTGTGAAAAATACTACAATCTTTGATGGCGGTTAACTTATGGTCCACAAGCAGCCCGAATCGGACCCTGAAAGTGGCCTGCAAAATTCAGGCGACCTAGCTCATGGTGGCTCTGCAGCGGAAGATCGCAATTTAAGCGGCGGAGCTTCGGAGGCACTGGATCGTTTAGATGATCACGCCAGTCGGCGACTGGAAAGGCCCTCGGGCATGAGTGCCGAGCAGAACGCAAGCTCTATGGCCAGCTTCGCGCGTTTTGCCGCAATGGGCGTGGAATTTTTTGGTGTCATCCTTATTTTCGGCCTTGTGGGACACTGGTTGGATGACCGGTATGGTTTTGGCGGCATAGCCACCATAGTGGCTGTGCTCATGGCGTTCGTTGGGGAAATGTATCTGCAGATTAAATCCATCCTGCGGAAGAATAAACAGAAGTAATATTAGGTGGCATACACAGACACTATGAGCGACGTCCCACTAATAAACTCTGCCACCGGCTCATCGGCCGCCGGTACGGGCCATGTCAGGTTGACGCTCGCGTTTTCTCCGGCGCTGGCGATCGTGCTGGCTTGCATCGTGGGGAAGGCTTCGCTCGCACTTGTTGGCCGGACGACAGGATGGCGGGAGATGTTGCTTGCCGCAGCGATTTGCCTTGGAATCGGATTGATTGCGGTGGCTCCGATGATTCTGCTTATACAGCAGGAAGTTTCGCTGCTGCTTAGGTGTGCCATGTTTGCCAACATGGCGCGGCTGCTGGGGGTTGTGATCGGTGCCTCGGTGGTGGTATTTGTCGGGCCGCAGTCGGTGCATAGAACTGCGCTGATTGCCTGGATGTCGGGTTTTTACCTCGCGATGCTGCTGGCCGAGACGCTGGCCGAATCCTGGGCTATTAAACAGGCTGCCCTGCGGCGGGGATATGGAGTCGGCAGGTTGGCTGCTTCGGCGCCTGTGGTTGACGCCGGCGCCCGGATGGGTTAAAAGACTTGGCCCTGCTGATCGGCGGCACTGCTCTGGCGGGCGGTGGGCCTGCGGGCAACAACGTTGGGACAATGCAAAATTTATGATTTCGCTTTTTACAGCGGCGCCATTCATGAATCTCGCTGACGCGGATGTGTTAAGCGGCGTGGTGGGCCATCGCCTGATTCATAAGCCGTTGTTTCATGCGTTCGGCTTCCCGGTTTATCTCACCAATCAATCGCTGATGATCATTATCGCCGGTGTGCTGATGCTGATCATCTTTCCGGCCATGGCTATCCGCATGAAGCGCAACCCGGTGCCGACAGGCATTTTTAATATGCTTGAAGCGATGCTCGACTTTCTCCGTCGCGAAATTTTTGATCCAATGCTGGGTCCCTGGGCGGAGACTTTTACTCCCTACCTGTGGACCTGCTTCTTTTTTATTCTTCTGTGCAACCTCATGGGCATGCTGCCGGTAAATGAGGTGATTCAGATGGTCAATCATTATACGAATTTGACTATTCCGGAGTTCTGGGGCGGACCGACGGGCAACGTTACGGTGACTGCCTGCCTGGCGATTTGTACGTTCCTTACGGTGCATGTGACAGGCGTGCTTGAGCACATTCGCATCGCCCGCCATGCGAAGCGTCAAGGTATGGATGAGCATCCCTTGGGCGAGGGGCGTCACGTCGCTGCTAAAAATAGCGGTGCGCCTGATGACCGGATCGCCTGCGAGGTAGCTCCTAAACCCTTGGCGTGGCCTCTGGCACTGCCGGTAGGGATATTCATCTACTTCAAGGGAATGGTGCCCACGGTGCCCCTGCCGTGGCTTCTGGGGCCGATTTTCTTTGTTCTTGAATTGCTTAGCACGCTGGTTAAGCCGCTTTCGCTGACCATGCGTTTGTTCGCCGTAATGATGTCGGGGCCGCTGGTGATCGCGGTTTTTGTAAGCATGATATTTTTGGCTGCCGGCTACGTGGCCCGCAGCCTTATCGGTATTCCGGTGGTGCTGTTTGGAACCGCTTTTGAATCGCTGCACCTGCTGGAGGCTTTTCTCCAGGCGTTTATCTTTACGCTGCTGAGTGCGGCTTACATTGCCGAGGCGGTTATACGGGACCATTAAGCCTTGAAAACAGGCGAGCCGAAGCCGGCGGTGTTGTCGGCCTTTGATGGCGATGGATTGTTCTCATGGAACATTTTTTTAAGGAGTAAACACATGGATACAACAACACAAACCGCGGCCACGCAGATGGCTCATCAGGTTGCGGCAGCAGCCCCGGCGGCAAGCGCCGCAGGTATGGCGGCGGCAGTCAAAATCGCCGGTGCGCTTATTGGCGGCGGTGCCGGTGTGGGCGGCGCCGGTGCGGGTGTAGGTTCGATTGGCGGCAGCATGTGCGAAGCCACAGCCCGGCAGCCGGAGTTGATCACCACCATTCGCGTTCAGTTCTTTCTGGCGGCCGCCATTATCGAAGGTTTTACCTTCCTGCTGCTGGTGCTGGTCATGATTGTGCTGGTTCGCAACGGTGCGTTCTAAAACTGCGACGAAAGCTTTTCGCAGTCTCATGAACAGGAGTTGTTCGGAAATGGTGGATCAGCCATGACTATGATGTTGCAGGTAAATCGCGCGAACCGCAGGGTGGCGTCGCCGAGTTGCTGGGTTCAGATTGCAGCGGTGGTGCTGGCGCTGGCCGCTCCGGCTGTCGCTCATGCGGCGCCGTCGGGCGGCGGTGGTGGTGCCGGGGGCCTGCTTTCTATAGATCCCGGTATGGCGTTTTTTACGCTGGTCATTTTTATTATTTTGCTGACGGTGCTGGGCAAGTTCGCTTGGCGTCCCCTGTTGCAGGGGTTAAAGCAACGCGAGCAGGCTATTCGCGAGAGTGTGCAGGCCGCCGCCGATGCCCAAGCCCGTGTAGACCAGACGCGGAAGCAACTTGAAGAAAAAATTGCCGAAGTGCAGCGACAGGCCGCCGAACAATTGACTCAGGCCAAGACGGAAGCTGTCCGCGTGGCGGACATGATCCGCCGCAAAGCCGAGACCGAAGCTCAGGGCATTAAAGATCAGGCGATAAAAGATATTGAATCAGCCCGGGATCAGGCCCTTATGGATATTGCCGGTAGAACCGCCGACTTAAGCGTAGCGATTGCCGGTAAGATTCTGCGGCGTGAGATAGGCCCGATAGATCGCGATCGCTTACTTCAGGAATCGCTGGGCGAATTGAACGGGGCCACCGGACGGTAGCTGCCACAAAAGGAAGTCGGGTTAAGAGCCTGGCGCGTGATTATGGCTTCATATGAACTTTTAGACTCCTTGGCGATATGCCGTGTTTATGCGGAGGCGATGATTGACGCCGCCCGCAAGGCAGGAGCATTGGACGCCGTTAAGGGCGACATTGAAGCATTGAGCGAACTGCTGAGATTGTCGCCTCGAACGCGGGTCTTTTTTGAAGCCGTAACCGTTGGCTCTGAAGAAAAAATGGCCGTTTTGGAGAAGTTGCTGGCTCCACAGTTAAACGAGCTTACCTGGCGGACACTCAAGGCGATGGCCCGACGTGATCGGCTGGAGCTTGTGCCGAGCCTTTTGGAGAGCTTTGGCAGGGTGCTATCCGAACAGAGTGGAGAAGTTGCGGTTGACGTTATCACAGCCGAACCGCTGGACGATGCGGTTCGTCAGCGCCTTGCCGGCGCTATTGGAGCCAAGCTGCAGCGGCCTGTGGTGTTGACGGTATCGTGCAATCCTCTGCTGATCGGCGGTGTGCAGATAAAGGTGGGCGATGCGCTTGTGGATGGCTCTGTCCGCACGCAACTCGATACGATGCGTTTGGGATTGGAGCGTCAGGTTGCGTTGAATGTTCGGGCGGCTTCGGCCCGCATGATGGTGTAGTTGTCCGCTGCGGCGTCGGGCGCTCTATTGAAAGCGCCGTCTGCCATCGGTACAAATGGCTTATTTTAGATGTTGTTGAGGTGACATAATGAAGTTTAAGGTTGATGAAATTGCCGCAATTTTGGAACGCGAGATATCGAGTTTCGACGGTAAACTGGAAACCGCACAGGTTGGCAAGGTTATTGAAGTAGGCGATGGTATTGCGCACATCTATGGCTTGAAGAATGCAATGGCCGGCGAGATGCTCTTGTTTCCAAATAATATCTACGGTCAGGTGTTTAACCTTGAGGAAGAAACCGTCGGAGCCGTTGTGCTCGGAGACTATTTCCAGATCAAAGAAGGTGATTTGGTGCGGTCTACCGGGCAGTTACTTTCGGTGCCGGTAGGGCGGCAGCTTCTGGGCCGCGTTGTTAACCCGCTTGGGCAGGCCATTGACGGCGGCCCGCCAATTCAGGCGACCGAAACCCGCAAGGTGGACATCATTGCCCCCGGTATTGCGGATCGTCAGCCAGTGAAAGAGCCGCTGCAAACGGGTATCAAGGCCATTGATACGATGATTCCGATTGGTCGTGGTCAGCGGGAACTGATCATTGGTGATCGTAAAACCGGCAAAACCGCCATTGCCATTGACACCATCATCAATCAAAAGAAATTTTTCGGAACGCCGGATGAAGTTATTTGCGTGTATGTGGCCATCGGTCAAAAGGAATCTACTGTGGCTGGCGTGGTTGACATGCTCAAGCGTGCCGGCGCGATGGATTACACCATTGTCGTCAACGCTGGTGCTTCGGATGCCGCTCCGCTGCAGTATATTGCCCCTTATTCGGGCTGCGCTATGGCCGAATATTTTATGTGGCAGGGCAAGGCCACTCTTTGCGTATACGATGATTTATCCAAGCAGGCGCAGGCATACCGCCAGCTATCGCTGCTGTTGCGGCGTCCACCGGGCCGCGAGGCGTATCCTGGAGACGTTTTCTACCTGCACAGCCGTCTTCTTGAGCGTGCCTGCAAGCTCTCCAAGGAAAATGGCGGCGGATCGTTAACGGCCCTGCCGGTTATTGAGACACAGGAAGGCGAAGTCTCGGCCTATATTCCAACCAACGTTATCAGCATCACGGATGGGCAGATATATCTGGAGCCAGACCTGTTTTACGCGGGCGTGCGGCCCGCCGTAAACGTGGGTATCTCCGTGAGCCGCGTGGGCGGTTCAGCACAGGTAAAGGCGATGAAGCACAAAAAGGTTGCAG
>JAJXZA010000036.1 GCA_021780285.1 Planctomycetota bacterium | reverse complement strand
CACGGCTCTGCGCCTGCGCGACACAGATGTGGCCAAGTTTGCTGCTTGATGCATGCGGAATATTCTTGCTAAGAAAACAAGATGTTACAGGTGTGCAATGCAGGGGTTTTTTGTTACGGGGCGATTGCGCGACGGGTGGCTCGCAGAGAATCGAAGCCGCAGGGACGACGACGATGATTTACCTCAATCCCGAACACGAATAGCCACAAGAGGATTTCGGGGCGGGCGTTACAAAGGCACGAAGATTTTCCGGGGCGCTGCGGCGAGGTTGCGCGCAGAGTCACAGAGTTCGCAAAGATTTTTTTATTTTTCGCATCGCTGCGATTGGGTTGGGGCGAGGGTCGCTGCGCTGCGAGAAGGGGAATTGGGGCGACGTTTATTTTTGCTATAGGGCCTGTAAACCTGTTTATCATTTCATCGGCTTTAGTTCATAGTGATCAGCCAGTGGCGTGGCCGCCTGGCGCTCAGAGCCGAGCATGTCGGGGAGTGTTGCGTAAATCGCATGGGCAAGTTTTTCTCCGTCGGTGCGAACCATCGCACGCGCTGCGACGCTTACACCTGGGAACAGAATCAACTTTGGACTGCCGTTCCAGGGCGGGGAGTACTGCTCGATGGGCAGTTGAACGTCGCGCCATGCATAAAAGCGAACTTGCGTGCGATTCCAAACCATTGCCAAAACGTGATACGCCTGCAACAGCATTGGCGTGCGATACCTTGCCAGGTTAATGCCGCGGGCTAACGTCGCGGCACTGAAGGTGCCCACCGCCTGGCCATTGATGCTGAGTTTATAGCTTTTGGCACTCTGCCCGGTGACCTGTAATTGCTCTTTATCAAGCCGGCGATATAAATCACCGGCATGAATAATTGCTTGCGCCGGCGGACTAATGAAGTGAAAATTGGGCTGCGGCGCCTGCCAGCCATTTTCCGGTGGAAATTGCGGCCAGACTTCATGCAGCGAGAGCATTGGAAATGGCAGCGAACCGTCGCGTTGCGTCCAACGGATGTCTCCATCAACGCCAGTATGCAGGTTTGTTGCCTGCGTGTTGTCAGCAAGTTGAACTTTACCGCCCGATATTGCGACCTTGGTGACCGCAGCCGGCGCATTCCACAGTTTCAGCAACGCTTCGGCCATGAGCAATTCTCCGGCCGCGCTTGGGTGTACCCGCCCTGGTATAACCTGACTGGCATACTGGGGTTGGGTGGCTTGGAGCTTTTTGATCACGGCTAACATGGGTGCGTTAAAATCTACGTAATAGAGGTGATCCTTTGCGGCGAGTTGTTTATCAAATTCGTCGTAGCGATGCAGCACTCCGTTGTAGCCGCCGGGAAAGCGGTGTTTGATGTTGGCAAACGGCGAAGGCCCGAAGGGCGACGGCCCAAGTATAACAATGCGTACCCCCGGAAGATGCTTCTTCAACGCATCAACCAGATGTTTGTACCCCTTTTTGTAGGTGTCAAATATTTTTGCGTCAAAGGGTCTGTACGAGGCATCGTTCATGCCCAGCATAATGGTGACAACCGTGGGCTTGAACGGGTATACGTCGCGTTTGAGCCGCACGTCTATCGGCCCGGCCCAGCCGCCGGTAACGCGGTCAGCGCCGACGCCGGAATCCACGAAGTCAACTTTCAGCTTGGGAAATCGCGTGACCGCATAGGTTTCCACAGACACAGCATAAAATCGCTGCTCAGTGATGCTGTCGCCATAAAAGCACACGCGGTCGCCATTATGTAAAAAGAACTTGCCGACCGCGATGGCGCGGCTGGTTGTCGGCAAAACCGCCAGTGTCAGCACTACAAAAGCTAATATACGCCGCATAAAAGAAGCTCCAAAATAATCGGCTGTGGCAAGACGTCCCGCGGTTCATCGCAATTCCAGAAGCCGACACTCTGGAATGGTAATGGCAATAACATTGGGTCTTCAAGCTCATTGCCATGCCAATCGCAGTGGAAGTGTATTGCTTCGGGCGGCACGGCGCCAAAGACTCCTGTCACTCGCCGGGGTCAGGTTCAGGCTCGGGTGCGGCTTCGTCGGGTTGATCCCCTGCATCTTGTCCGTCAGCATCATCCTGTTGCTGCTGCTGAGCATCTTCTTGCGCCTGCTCAGCCTGCTGCTGTTCTTCCTGCTGCTCCTGCTGTTGCTGCAAAACCCATTGATCATGGTCAGCCTTGGCAGCCTTCAGTTGCTGCTCGAGTATTTGTTGATACAACCCGCCTGCTATCATGAGGTTCGCGTCAGAATCTGGATTATATTGCCTGATTGCCCGCTGCATGCGACCTATGAACTGCGTTGGATGAGGGCTTTGCACAATATCGCTCTGCAGGAGGCCTTGAAAGTTTTTCTTGGCCATCGCGTCACCCTGAGAGGACGACAGTAAAAACCATACAGCCGCTTTGGTATCGCTTTTGGGATAGAATTCGCCGCGCTGGTGCATCATACCGATATTATTTTCTGCTGCGCTGTTGTGCTGCTTCGCCGACAAAGTGTACCAATGGGCTGCATGCTGATAATTGATCGCCGTTCCAAAGCCAAACTGGTAGCAGTAACCGACGGAAAACTCTGCGGCGGCATTGCCCGATTCGGCACACCGGTGAAACCAATAAAACGTTTTACCCGGGCGAATCGGAATAGTTTGCCCATCGTAGCGGCCCCTGTAATACGCCAAGGCAAGTTGATATTCGGTGGTAGGGTTACCGGTGGCCTCGGCGGCGGTAACAAGCGGCTTGAGCAGAAGATGCTCGTTAAAGTAGAGGGCGGGCCGATACCCCGCGGCAACGGCGCGGCCGAGCCAGTAGGCCGATTTTGCGGCATTGGGCAAAGTGCCGCGACCATAATGGTAATCGGCGGCAATGGCGTATTGGGCTTCGGCGACTCCCTACCTGGCTGCGCGGTGATACCAGTGGTAGGCCTGGGCCGCGTCGGGGGCAATGTCCGCAAGCCCATGGGTATAGGCCTCGCCGAGCCTCGTCTCGGCCATGGAATAACCTTGCCTGGCTGCAAGCAGGTACCAGTGAATGGCGGTAGCTCCATTGGCGATAATGTTTCCTGTCGTAGCTTGCTGGTAGAGCCAGCCAAAATCGTAGTAGCATGCGGCATTGTTTGCGCCGAGGTGCCTGGCGTGCTCGGCCCATGTACCGGCCGCTTGAAAGAGTGCTGTGTGCAGGCCTGAACCGAAAGGTTCAGATGGTATATACAGATGCGCAGGCTCTTGAAAGTATTCGCGCGTATAAAAATCAGCCAGATAAAGCATTGCATCCGGGTCGCCGTGCCGGGCCAGGTACAGCAGGATGGCATAGCTGGAGCCTTCGGTTTGGAACATGTCGGCGCCCGCCTGTTCGCCGCCAAGAACATCGCGGGATTTTCAGGCCGTAGGCGTGTTGCTCAGGGTGATCCAGAGCAGGTCGGGCGCGGTGCTTTGTAATGCTTCGGATTCGAGTTGCAGCCCCACGTCGCTGGAGATGGGTGTCGGTGGAATTTTCGGCTTGATTCATGAGGATTGGCAATATTGGTCATCCCAATTATTTGGATTGCGGTAGGCAAAGATTATGTCGTGAAGCTTGGTCCCGGCGCATCCGCCGAGTGCCGCAAGAAAGGTCGTCGCCAAGAAGACCATGAAAGTTTTGCGCATCGTCTTTTCCCTGCTTATTGCTTGGGCAGCGTTCACGCAGTCGCTGGCCGGGCAGGAATGAGGCCTGCAACACAAAAGGCGGCCCCGCCGCAGGGCACGCCGAAACTACCGCAAATCGGGTCAATCGGCATTGCCGCAAACGGACAAAGTATTTGCAATAAGATTATCCAAGCGGCGAGCGCGAGTCAATGTCGAGAGGGTTCAATGTCGTTAGCGCGGCCTGCGGGTCGCGAGAGCAGGCGGGGAGTCGGTTCCCTGAAGGAAACCGCTTAGCAAAGGCGCCAACTTTTGATCAGCACTTGACAGCGCTAATGCTTGCCCGGCGGCGGCAGCTGCGCCTTGAGTTCGTTGGCGTTTTTGATGAGCTGGCTTGCCGAGTCCTCCGGCACCTGCGGAAGAATAAATGCCCAGATTTTGTCATCTTTAAAGTGCATGGGCAAAATGGCGGCGATGAGGTCCGGCCCGATCCACTGAAACCATGGGGCATGGGCAGTTTTGTGCGTATGCAGGTAGTAATACACCAACTTGGGATGTTCAGGCGTGCCGATGTTTTTGGTGGCCCGCAGACGAACGTCATAAACGCCGTACCATTCAAATGGAATCTTGGCGGGACTGGTGCCCTGTTCAACATCGTTGAGGTAGACCTTGGCCCCCGGCGGGCTGGTGACAACCGTAATGGAGCGTTCAACGCAGCCGCCAAGCATGCCCACCATACCTGTGCCGAGCAGAGTCGACAGCAGGGTTGTGGGCAAGCGCCGCCAAAATGGTGAGGACACTGGTTTCATGCGTGCGGATTGTAAACGTAAACGCCCGCCAGCGGTAGCGCTTATGCGGGGTGATGGGTGCGGCCATTTACTTTAAGGCAGTCAGCCGGTAGAGCCGGTAACGCAGGCATCTTGCCTGCATCGGTCCGACGGTGGGACACTGCGTCTTGCTTCAGAGCGAGGCCACCCGCATGCCTTGCACCCAGCAAAGGCGGCCGGGGGCGCCGATAAAATCGGCGCGATCCCAGGGCCGCGTAAAAAATCGCCGCGCGTCGTGCGGGTCTGCCAATTTTTCTGGCGTGACGCGATATTTCATATTCATAACCCACGTTTTTGCAGCGCAAATGCCGCTTGGTATGATTCGGCATGGCCCGACGCCCGATTTATTGGCAGACCCCTTGCGATGGGTCTGCCAATTTTTCTGGCGTGACGCGATATTTCATCGTCATAACCCATGTTTTTGTAGTGCAAATGCCGTTTGGTATGATTCGGCATGGCCCGACGCCCGATTTATTGGCAGACCCTTGCGATGGGTCTGCCAATAAATGCGGCGAATGGCCAAATGCCTCCCGACCCTTTTAAAACTCGGGGGTCGGGCGTCTCGCCCGACATGACGTAAAGCGGGCAAGATGCCCGCCCCCCCCAAGGAAGTGGTTTTCGCGCCACGCCGGAAAAATTGGCAGACCCGTTGCGATCCTGCCGACTCATTTTCGGAAAAGGCCGGGGTTGTTCATCATCATCACCAGTATTTTCGCAGTTAGACGGGTCTGGGGTACATCCGCTCAGGCCGGTGCGAGATTTATCGGATGTGCCCGCGGTGTCGCTGCCGCCCCAGGTCAAAAAAAATGGCAAAATTTCTATTGGCTTGCCAGCCTACCATTGCAATGATCATCCTTAAGTTTCCGGCGTTCTCCTGTATCGGCTAAGCAGCAAATTCTCAGTCCGCTTGGGGGGAGTTCAGCCGCAAGGTATTTGTTATTTTTGCCCGGTTTTTTTTAGGGAGGTTACATTATGCGCAAGACCACTGGTAACACGGTTGCGACGATGCTTTTGGGGTTCGCCGCCGCCGCGGGTACTGCTGCGTGCGCCGGCCAGAGTGCTCAGGCCGCCATGAGTATCGGCTCGTTTAATACAGTCAATTCGAGCAACTGGGCAGGATATGCGGCCACGACTTCCAGTCCCAACGCCTTCACCAGCGTCTCAGGAGGCTGGACGATTCCGACGGTTACAAATGCCGGCGGCAGCAATAGCGCCGCGGCCTTCTGGGTCGAGCCGGTTGCGTTGTCTCGTCCTCAAAATTCACAAAATTGTATTGGCGTATGGCGTCGAAGGCTGCAGCGGTGCCAATTTGTTGTAAGTTGGTGTCTTAAAGCTTGGCCAAGAAGCTTATCGTG